>CAYPLT010000006.1:17074-19518 GCA_964411695.1 uncultured Candidatus Soleaferrea sp. | reverse complement strand
AAAGTTATTAATATTCCATACCAATAAACATTAATCGCTCCAATTTTAAAAGCTACACTTGATAAATTAAAAGTAAGCCCTAATTTAGGCACACGTAAAATTTCACTCATTAATCATCCCTCAAATATATAAGTTATCTTTAAGATTCAATAATAGATATTGATGAACTTATTTTACTGTAATTATTTTCCAAAATACTTTCAAGTTCTCTTTTGGTCACACTCATTATAACATCTTTCCAATTTACAAAATCAAAATCATTTATAAAACCATCCATATGGTTTTCTGCAACGGCTTCAGGAGAATCCATACTCATAATATGATTACCATAAAAATTATTTTTAGCGTACATTAAGCTACTTTCAGAAATTCCATAATTTTTCATATTTTCTATAGCTTCAAAAATTTTCATTTCAATATCAACATATCTATTAGATGAACATGAAAAAACACTACATAAATATCCTTCTCCACTAAAAATTTCAGATTCAATTTGTGAACTAATACTCCTACTATAATAAAGCTCTTCATAAAGTTTTGAAATTTTACCTGCAATAATTTCATTTATCAAAGATAATTTTAAATTTTGTATAAAGTTTTCTGATTTTAACGATGAAGCTTTATGTTTAAAACCGATTTTTAAGTAAGGTATTTTAACTGGAAGATTCATAACCGTTCTTGAACTATTGATTGTAATTGGTTCAATTATTGCTCTATTAACAATATCTATTTTTCGCGAAGAAGATTCTGTTAATAAAATCTTATCAACAATTTCTATTATTTCTTCAAAATTAAAATTACCAGCTATTGATAAAACCATATTATTAAAATTATAGTAACTATAATAACAATTATAAAGTACTTCCGGTGTTATTTCTTCTATAGACTCTACTGTACCAGCAATATCATGCTTAATTGGTGCATTAATAAACAAACTATTGAAGAGGTTAAACCAACATCGCCAATTTGGGTCATCTTCGTACATTTTTATCTCTTGAGCAATTATTCCTCTTTCTTTTTGAACATTTTCATTAGTAAAATATGGATGCATAACGCTATCTATTAAAATTTCTAACGATTTTTTAAAATTTTCAGAAGATGAAACCATGTAACATGTTTGATTAAACCCAGTGTATGCATTACTTATTGCACCTGTAAGAGAAAGTTTTTGAAAAACATCTTCACCATCTTCATTTTCAAACATTTTATGCTCTAAAAAATGTGCTGTACCTTGAGGCAACTGTGTAAATTCTCTTTCTCCAATTAATTTAAACTCATTATTTACACTTCCATACTTAACTCCTAGAACTCCATACGCATAATTATACTCAGGCATATGATGTAAAATTATTGTTAAACCACTTTTGTGATGAATTTTTTTGTAGTTTTCTTTATTAAAGAAATTATCTTTTCTATATTCATTTTTATACTCATTAAGCATAGCTATCTTCATCCCCTCTCAACGAATATATTGTGTCTAATTTTAAAGACTGAGCTGCTTCAACAATTTGCTCTTTAGTCACATTATATAAAAGTTTAATTTCTTCATCTATACTATAATAATAGTTTAATAATCCTTGTTTAAAGTACCATTTATCTATTCCGTTAATTGAATCTTTAATCTGACAATAATTATTTTTAATAATTAATTTTGCTTTTTCAACATCTTCAATATCAAAATTGCCCTTTTGAACATCATTTAGTTGATTTAACACTCCATCAATTGCTTTATTTTTATTTTTATGATCAATTCCTATGCTAATTACAATAGAATTTGAAAATCTGTCATATGTTGACCCACATGAATAACATAAACTCATATTTTCTCTAATATTAACAAATAATTTAGAAAAAGGTGAACCACCGTATATTGTATTCATCACAATGTATTCTCTTATGTCTTTTAAATCAACATTTTGTTTATCACATTTTAGCCCTATCATAACTTTAGATTGTGACAAATCTAAAATCTCTTCTACTGTAGCCACTTCATTTTTAACAATAGATGGTATAAACTTAATTTTAAAACTGTAATCTGTATTTCTAGTTTTAAAAATTTTCTTACACACATCTTTTACTCTTTTTACATTGTCGCTTCCAATATATGTTATTTCTATTTTAGATTTATGAATTAAATTATAATAAGCATTGACTAAACCTTCACTCAAAAGTTCTTCAACATCTTTTTTAGTTCCATACTTACTCAATGCTAAATCTTCACCTTCAAACATTATTTCATTACATCTATCCTTAGCATAAATATATTTATCGTTGGCCCTAAAATCTATTTTATCTAAAATTACATCTTTAGCAATATTCACATCAATATCTTTAAATTTACCATCAATTATATTAGGCTCACTTAAAATTGAACTTATCAATGAATAACACTCTGCTAAATAATTATCATTATCAATAATATATTTACCATCTACATAACTCAT
>CAYPLT010000006.1:12550-17060 GCA_964411695.1 uncultured Candidatus Soleaferrea sp. | reverse complement strand
ACTTGGTAACTACCTATTTTTTCTTCTTTTACGCTAAGCTCTACACCATATAATTTACATAAATATCTATTAAGTTTTACAATATTGTCATATTTTTTATTACTAATAGTAAGTAAATATGGCACTACAGCATAACCAGCAACACTTCTTTGTTTCAGCGGGACTATGAACCTAAATGTTAGTAAATTTTCCTTAAATTTATCATTAAATACACTATTAAACCAAACGCCTTCTAAAAGTTTTTCTCTTTGCACTAACATCAACTCATCTTCCTTAATATAAACTTATATATTAATTTGATAAAAGCCTGCAACTATCACTTTAACGCAATAATTAGCAGGCCTCACTAACTAACATTATTACAAATTAATTCTCACAATCACAATCGTCATCACAGCAGCAATCAGCTTTACCACAGCCACAATCACAGCCTTCAAAATCTTCATCAACTAAGCAATCATCTAAATCTATTTCTGCCTTACAATTAGGGCATTTAATCGCATTATTTTCTAATTCTTCTTCTGTAAGGTCTTCATATTTCATGTAATGTTCTGAACCACAATTAGGGCATTTTACGCAAAAGCATTCACAAAAACCTTCTTCATAATCATCTATTACGTCATTTTCAAGAGCACGCAAATTTTCATCTAATTCATCTATAACTTGCCATGCATCTTCAAGTTCTTCATGTAACAAACAAATTTCTTCACAAACTTTATCTATTAAATCAGCTACTTTAACCAATACTTTGCCTTCATTTGTGCTTTCGTTTATTTTTAACCCGTCCATCAATCCTTTTAAATAAGATGCTTCTTTCATTATATTCATATTTTTAATACTGCAATTAATAATTGCAATCTCCTTTCATAAATTAAAATTTCAAATTTTTTATTTTATAAATATAAAAATATATTACAAAAACAACTGTTATGCTCTTTCCATATATTCACCAGTTCTAGTGTCTATTTTAATTTTTTCTCCTTCTTCTATAAATAAAGGGACTTTAACCTCGGCGCCAGTTTCTAAAATAGCAGGCTTAGTAGTGTTTGTTGCTGTGTCTCCTTTAAACCCTGGGTCTGTTTCAGTAACTTCTAATTCAACAAAGAATGGTGGTTCTACTCCAAAAACTGAACCTTTATAAGATAAAACCTTAACATCCATATTTTCTTTAACAAACCTAAACGAGCTACCAAGTTTTTCTTTATTTATCGGAATCGTTTCATAGGTTTCATTATCCATAAAATAATATAGGTCACCATCTTTATAAAGGTACTGCATATCTTTTCTTTCAACAAATGCAGTAGGGTATTTATCTGACGGATTAAAAGTTTTTTCTAATACTGCACCCGTAATAACATTTCTTATTTTAGTTCTTACAAAAGCAGCACCTTTACCAGGTTTTACATGTTGAAACTCTATTATTTGAAAGACGTCACCATCCATATCAAATGTAACACCATTTCTAAAATCACCAGCTGAAATCATAATACAACACTATTATTACCAATTAAATAATACCTAGTCTTGGAGGTCAATAAAATAATTAATAATAAATAGCATCAATTCACTCCTTTCAAATAAAAATTATTTTAAATACAGTCGATGTCATAAAATACAAAAACAACCAAGCAATAATTAAACCGCTAATCACATCAACTGCCATTACATTTTATATTTTACCATTTATTTTAATTTCCGTCAACATATAAATCATTAATTTTTTTATTTTTAATGTTTCTAGTTTATATCAACTATTAACAAGCGCTTCAATAAAAAAACTCATTGGTCTAAATCCATCATTGCAAGAAATCATAGCTGATTTTTTATTTTTCATCCACCCATCATAAATATCTTCTCCACCACAAGCCAAAGCCATAACAAATGGATATACATTTAGCCAAGCACTCTCACAAAATCCACTTGGTTTTTCACATTGTTCTGAAATAAAACATTCTCCAACATTTATGCTACATGCATGTTTTATCGGATTTTCATACTTCTTTATTAAATCATCATAAACTGTTTGTTTCAATGCTGTAATTTTTACTTTATTCATATCATCAATCAAAAATTTACCTTTATTTGAAATTTTATTTAAACATAATTTAATTTATAATATTACTGTGCAAATCCAAAATAACTATTTAGAATTTCTTTTGCTACAGGTGCACCAGTGTAACCATGCCAACCTTTTTCAATTACTACAGCAATAGCAATTTTAGATTCTTTGTTTGGAGCAAAACAAACAAAA
The DNA here is from genome assembly GCA_964411695.1 of uncultured Candidatus Soleaferrea sp. Lineage (GTDB taxonomy): Bacteria > Bacillota > Clostridia > Oscillospirales > Ruminococcaceae > RGIG8779. The sequence continues at coordinate 14,809 of CAYPLT010000006.1, read as the reverse complement.
GTAGAATTACATAATTTTGAAGTTTCTGGCGTACCTGTTTTAGATGGTACAGTAATTGGGTAACTTCCAAAATACTTTCTTGCAGTTCCAGACCTAGATGCCCGGGACATACCTTCTATAACCGTTTCAAACGCTTCTTTGCTAGCCGTTACATTACATTTCACAGTAGGAACATGTTCATAAATTACATTTTTTTTATCATAAGAAATAATTTTTTTAATTATGCTCACATCCATACGTTTGCCTCTATTAGCTAAAGTAGCTGCATAATTTGCAAATTGCAAAGGTGTTGCTAAATTATCAGATTGACCTATAGAAGCCTGTAAAACATCTCCCGGATACCACTTCATACCAAGAGAATTCCTTAATTTAGGAGAAGCCAATTGACCAACATTTTCTAATAACTGAATTCCTGTATGAGAAGCAAAACCAAACTGTTTACTATATTTATTGATTCTGTCAATACCTAAAATTCTGCCAACATCATAAAAATATATATTGCATGAATATTTAATTGCATCCATAACATTAATATTTCCATGGTAACCTAAACATCTAGGTCTATAATCTTCAAAATAATTGTAAACATGCCCACAATGCACTGTACTTTTGGGTTGAGCAATTCTTTCTTGGAGAGCAGCAACACCTACTACTGGCTTATAACACGAGCCAGGAGCATATGTTCCTAGCAAAGAACGGTTAAATAAAGGCTTTTTAGCGTCATTTAAAAGTACAGAAAAATTTTTGTTATATTCATCTATATTGTAAGAAGGGTAAGATGCCATTGCCAAAACTTCACCTGTAGCAACATCAATAACAACGACAGAACCCGCATCTGCTTCTCTTCCTTGGCCTGGAGATGCAGTAGCATTTAATTTATGTATTTGATTTTCTAATGCTTGTTGTGCAACATATTGTAACTTAGAATCTATAGTTAATACAACTGTATTACCTGGCGTTGGCTCACTTCTATTATATATTTTATTAACTCTTCCATTATTATTTAATTTAACAATTTTTTCGCCATCAATTCCTCTCAGATATCTTTCGCAATATTTTTCTATTCCACTTTTACCTATAAAGTCATTAAATTTATAATTTTCATCTTTTAATTTTGCATATTCTTCAGCATAAATTGGCCCAACATTACCAATAATATGAGGAGCACAATCTTTTAAAAGATAATCTCTTGAAGGATTTTCTATAATTTCTACACCTTTAATTTGATAACTATTTTCTTGAAAATCTATTAAAATATCAATTGGTATGTTTCTAGAAATTATATACGGTAAAGAATAAGAATACCCTTTTAAAGCCATGGTATATTTTACACCTGCAATAGTTTTTGCTTGTTGTAAACTATAATTTTGAAGTTTATATTTTTTTACAAGTTGCTTCCAAACATCTGTTAACTGCGATTTTGAATCTAATTCTAAAAATTTTTTTAATGTATTTATTGAATATTTTTCATTTTTTTTAAAATAAATCTTTCCAGATTTTATTATTATAGGTAATTCATCAACAATCTCTATCCTGTATCTGTTTAACAAATTTGCAACATCAAGTATTGTTTTATATTCTTCATCAGGATTGATTAATGCCTTATTTAAAGCGACGTCAAAACCACTTTTATTTGAAGCTATAACAATACCATTTCTATCTTCAATTATCCCTCTAGAAGCTTTTATTGCCTGAGACCGATGATTCATCATGTTAGAAAGAAAAACATATTTATCTTTATCTAAAATTTGAATTTTAAATAATTGAAAAGAATAAATAGAAAATACCATAAGTGATAAACCAATTAATATATAAACTCTTCTAGAAATTTTTATGTTATTCAAAACTCACTACCTCTTTAAAAATTTTTACAATTAGATAAAAATTTTTGAAAATAATCCGGCAAATCACTATCAAATTCCATATAAACATTTTTTGTCGGATGAATAAAACCAATTACCTTAGCATGCAAACATTGACCATTCAATTCTTTAATTACTTTTTGAGGGCCATAAACATCATCACCTGCAACAGGGTGACCAATATATGCCATATGAACTCTAATTTGGTGTGTTCTACCTGTATGCAACGTCAATTTCACATAATTAAACTTGCCAAGATCTTCAATTTTCTCATATATAGTTTTAGCAGGCTTCGAATTTCTGTAAGTAACACTCATTTTTTTTCTATCATATTTAGATCTTCCTATAGGCAAATCTATTATGCCTTTATCATTTTCCAAACATCCATAAACAACAG
>CAYPLT010000006.1:0-12540 GCA_964411695.1 uncultured Candidatus Soleaferrea sp. | reverse complement strand
AAGAATGTTCTTTTATTTGTTCTGAAAGCTTTAAATGGGAATGGTCGTTCTTTGCGACTATGAGCAACCCACTAGTGTTTTTATCTATTCTATGTAATATACCTGGTCTCGCTACTCCATTAATTCCAGATAAATTTCCATTACAATGATGTAACAAAGCGTTAACAAGCGTTCCTTGATAGTGCCCATTAGATGGATGGACTACCATATTTTTAGGCTTATTTACAACCAACAAATCATCATCTTCATAAACTATTTTTAATGGAATATCTTCTGGAATAATGCTACATTCTTTAACTTCGGGTATGATAATATTTATTTCATCACTCAATTTCGTTTTATAGCTTTTAAGAACATACCTTCCATTAACAAAAATATTTCCATTCTCAATTAATTCCACAATTTTAGATCTAGATAAAACATCTACATTGTCAGCTATAAATTTATCTAATCTTATATTTTCATATTTATGTTCATTTACATTTAATTTTATTGTTTTAGAAGATTCCCCTTCGAATTTACTGAAATCACTCATTTAAATATTTCTCATCTTTTGCTTTAAATTTATTCTGAATTCTGCTTTGGTTCAATAAAAATAAAATAAATCATCACCAATACTGCGCCTATAAAAACATAACTATCTGCCAAATTAAAAACCGAAAAATTTATTAACCTAATATCTATGTAGTCAATAACATAACCTCTAAATAATCTATCAATGAAGTTACCTACTCCACCAGAAACAATTAAAATTACCGACCAAAAAAATAAATTATTATTTATATTACTCCGAAATAAATACCAAATTATGAAAACTAAAATAGCCAATGTTATTAACAGCAAAAATATTCTTTTATTTTGCAATATTCCAAATGCAGCTCCATAGTTTTTTACAAAAGTTAAATGTAAAATAGATGGAATAACAGCTAAAGTCTCATACTTACTTAAAATTTTATCTGCCAAAAGCTTTACTACTTGGTCTAATAAAACTAAAACAAGAATTACAATAAATAATATATATTTCATTATGTTGTTTTTTTCAATACACTTCATTAAATTCTTCTCTCTAATACATCAATATAACTGTTTTTAAAATTCTCAAAATCATCTTCAACAATGGCATTTCTAATTTTTTCTAATAATGTATTATAAAAATACAAATTGTGTATTACACATAGTCGCATACCTAGCATTTCATTAGCTTTTAATAAATGCCTTAAATATGCTTTAGAAAAATTTTTACAAACATAGCAATCACAACTCTCATCAACCGGAGTTTCATCTAAAATATACTTCGCATTATTTAAATTGATTCTTCCATTCCAAGTAAACATTTGCCCATGACGTGCGTTTCTAGTAGGCATTACACAATCAAAAATATCAATACCAAGACTAACAGATTCAATAATATTAGCAGGTGTACCAACACCCATTAAATATCTCGGCTTACTTTCTGGCATAATTGGCTCGACTTTTGCAATTACATTGTACATTTCTTCTTTTGTCTCGCCCACAGCTAAACCACCAATAGCATAGCCATCCAAATTTAACGCAACAATATCTTCCATGTGCTGCTTTCTTATTTCTTCAAAAATTCCACCTTGATTTATTCCGAATAAAAGTTGTTTTTTATTAAGCGTATCACTTTTGACATTCAATTCATCAAGCTTTTGCTTACATCTTTTTAACCACCTTGTTGTTCTATTAACAGAACATAAAGTGTAATCGAATAATGCAGGTGTAGGCACACATTCATCAAAAGCCATAGCTATGGTAGAACCTAAATTAGATTGAATTACCATACTTTCTTCTGGACCAATAAAAATTTTCTTCCCATCTATATGTGAAGAAAAATAAACACCTTCTTCTTTAATCGATCTAAGACCACCTAAAGAAAAAACTTGATATCCGCCACTGTCAGTAAGTATTGGCCCTGACCAATTCATAAATTTATGTAAACCACCTAAAGATTTTATTACTTCATCACCGGGCCTAAGATGCAAATGATAGGTGTTACAAAGCTCTACTTGGCATTTTAAATTTTTTAAATCTAAGCTTGAAACAGCACCTTTAATAGCCGCACAAGTTCCTACGTTCATAAATGCCGGCGTTTGAACTTCACCATGAACTGTAGAAAATATGCCTCTTCTTGCCTTACCGAACTTTTTTATAAGTTTAAACAAAAAATAACACTCCTATTTTTAAAGTATTTTTATTTAATTACTTTTATATCATCTTTATGATAAACAACCGGCAAATCATCTTTATTTTCAAAATCAACTTTAGTAAAACCTGTAAGCAAATTAATATCCACAACTCGTCCTCTGCCATCAGGTGTTTCCACTTCATCTCCAATACGTGGAGAATGCTTTATTAAATATTCATAGTTTTTTTGTTCATATTGTATGCAACACATCAGTCTACCGCAAGCTCCAGCTAATTTATTTGGGTTTAAAGATAAATTTTGTTGTTTAGCCATTTTTATAGAGACTGTTCCAATGTTATCTAAAAAAGTTGAGCAACAAAATGGTCTTCCACAAACACCTATTCCACCCAGCATTTTTGTTTGTTCACGAACATTAATTTGTCTCATTTCTATTTTACTTTTTAATATGTACGAAAGTTCTTTAACTAATGCTCTAAAATCAACTTGACCTTCTGTTGAAAAATAAAATATTACTTTTTTTCTGTCAAATGTATATTCAACACTTATGATTCTCATATTAAGCTTATATTTTTTAGCTTTTGCAACACAAATTTTTCTTGCACTTTCAGCATACTGTTTATTTACTTCATATTGAGCAATATCATGTTTATTAGCTATTCTGATAATTGGTTTCAACTTTAATTCATCAATATTTTTATCTCTTATTTCATTTTTAATTTTAATTATTTTACCTAAAGCCATACCCCTGGTTGCATCTACAACAGCATAATCATTAACACAGCATTTACAATTGCCAGCAGTATAATAACTGATTTTACCAGTTGGTTGAAATTTTAAGACTAGTATTTTTTTCAACATTTTAAAACACCTATATCAAAATTATTGACCTTTATTTTTAAATTCAAGTTGATTTTTTAAATCCGAAACTTCTTGCTTAACTAATGCTCGCTCTTCTTCATATTTATTTAGATGTTCTTTCAGAATTTCTTTTGAAATTTTTAACTCATTATTGTTATCCATATATTCTAAAAGAATTAAAATCAATACTCCATTAATCGTTAAAGACTCATTTTTACGCATATATAAAGCTATTTTTCCATTAATTTCTTTAACTAATTTTTTGACATAATGTAGATCTTTATCTGTACTAATTACATAAAAAGTCCCAGCAATATTAACTTTTACTTTATTATGCATCATTAACTCCTTTAACAAATTACGCAATTCAACCAACTTAAAATAAAAACATCAAATAGTTTAATACATAGCATTAAGCTTATTTATTCTGTCTTCTATTGGTGGGTGAGTAGAAAACAAACTACTTAAAGATTTAACCGGATTAAAAATATATAACCCTATTAAATTAGGACCACCAAGCTGACCTAAATCGCCATTATTGTATTTTCGTTTATTCCCAAAATTCGCTAATTTGGTGAGTGCAGAAGCTAACCCTTTAGAATAACCACATAATCTTACTGCATTTGCATCAGCTACATACTCTCTTTTTCTAGATATTGATAAATTTACTAAATTACCAATTAATCTTATAAACCACGAAAGAACAACAGCAGCAATAGAAATAACAGCAATAATATAACCTAAATTATCCTCTGATTTATTAGAATTTTTGCTTTTTGAACCACTAAACCAAGATAATCTATATAAAAACTCGCCCAAAATAATTGCCACACTAAACAAACTAACTGAAACGGTAGAAATCAAAACATCATATTGTGCAATATGAGACATTTCGTGTGCAATTACTCCTTCTAGTTCCATATCATCCATCATGTCTAATAAACCTTGAGTTATTCCTATATAAGATGATTTAGGTGAAAAACCACCTGCAAATGCATTCGGCAACCTAGTTGGCAAAATAAAAACCTCTGGAGTTACGTTTAGTCCAGCAGAAATTGCCAACCCCTCGACCAAATTTTTAGCTTTAACATGCTGTGGGTTATCCAAATTTATTGGTTGACCTTTTGTCGTATTAATTATAAAAAACTTAGATGTTAATATGTTAATTGGAACCACTATAACCGTAACTACCACACCAATAACTAAACCTCTATCTATGTCTCCCATATAATGACCTATCCCTAATGACAACACAAAAATAATAATAACAAAAACCCCAATTAAAATAAATGTCTTTATTTGATTTTTTCTAATTTCTTCTTGAACAAACAAAGATTTTTGATATTTTTCTTTCATTAGCGAGCCACCTATTCTTAAATTATTTGAATATTTTTAGTTTATAAATCATTTATTCTTAAATTATCTGAATACTCTCTTTCAACATCAGATATTTCATAACATTGCTCAGGTTTAAAATTCATTAATTTAGCAAAAATATTAGTCGGAAAAGTCTCAAGTGCGGAATTATAGTTCACTACTGATATATTATACCTATTTCTAGCATAAGCTATTTTTTCTTCAATATCTTTAACATGGTCCATTAATTTTAAAAAGCCTGAATTTGCTTGCAATTGTGGGTAATTTTCCGCAATTCCCATTATGTGAGTCATCATTTTAGAAATCTGATCATTGGCTCCTATAGCTTCATTTTTATTAGGTGAAAGCATTTTATCTCTAATATTAAGCAATTGAGATAATGTTTCTTTTTCATAATTAGTTTGCATTTTCAAAACATCAACAACATTGGTTAAAACATTTGCCTTTTTCTTTAACTGAACATCTATTGATGCCCAAGCTTCTCTAATATAGTTCTTTTTTCTAATTAATGAATTATATGAAAAAATGATAATTGCTACTAAAACCAAAATAATAATCCATACCATAATTATTTTCCCCATTCTAGTAAACTAAGTTTCAAAATATTAAAAATTATTTTATAAATTCTTCTATTTGCTTTTTATGATTCAAAATAAAAGCCACCAACCAATTCGTTGTTACATCATTATATCTATGTATTTTTGAATGTAAAAATTTAGTGGAATAAAATTTATCAAAATAATGAATCCTAAAATCAGCCTCTCTTTTAATAGCGCTTTTATGATACATTAATTTAACTGGCACATCATCTATAGCACCATTTTTTTCATCATGTTTAATAGGCAATGCTTCAATAAGCATGTTTATAAAATAATATGCTCTGTCTTTATCGTCATCGCTAATGTATTCCGGCAAAAACATAAACTCGTTTTCTTCACTCATCCAACTTTCCATCCTTACTTTCGCTTCCAAAAATTTCTGATTTCAAAGCTTCTAAATCTACATCGGAAGGTTTATCATCATATTTTTCAAATCTAGAATTCATATCATCTTTTTCAAGTTCACGCAAAGCATCAATTTTACGTTTAGAATTATTTACTTTTTCTTCCATTCTATTTAAACTTTCATATATATTAGATTTTGCAGATTTCGACAAAATTTTTGATGCTTTTTCATTAGCCTTATTCATTTTGTCTTGAGCAACAATATTATTTTTTTTGCGCTTTGCGTCTGATATTTTATTTTCAATTTCTTCTAAACTAGCTCTCAAAACCTTAACTTGTTCTTGCTGAGTATTAAAACTTTCTATTAAAGATTTATACTGACCTTTATATTTATTTTCTTGTGTCAAAGCATCTTTAGCATCAACTTCATTATTGTTTTTAAGCGCATTCACTGCCCTAGTATGCCAAATTTCTGCTTGCTTGTTAGATTCATTAGCTAAATCTTCCAATCTTTTAGCTTCTGCCATACATTCTGCAACTGCACTTGTTGTTTCTTTTCTAACACTATCTAAATCTCTAAGCATTTGTTCTAAAACAATCTTAGGATCTTCCGCAGATTCTACTGCTGAATTTACATAGCCTTTTAAAATAGTAGAAATTTTTGAAAAAATACCCATAAAAATAACATCTCCTTATTAATTATATAAATATTTATTTGTATATTTATATAATACAACCATTTTTCAAAAAAGTCAATAGATTTTACATATAGATTATTTTTCTATTTTTTTGAACATGTTCATTGCATTTTCTATAGAATTGTCTGCAAAAAATTGTAATTCCGGTATCTTTCTTAAATTAAGCCTTTCACTGATTTTATGTTTTATTAACCCCTTGGCAGATTCTAGACCTTCAACTGCTTTTTCAGCACCTTTTATGCCATCTAAAGAGCTAATGTAAACTTTAGCATAAGACATATCTGCTGAAAGAAAAATTTTTACAATTGTAATTATTTGTCCGCTCACTCTTGGGTCTTTAATAAAATTTAAAATATTAGTTATTTCTCTTTTTAAATCTTCTTGAATTCTATATATTTTATAATTAGGCATTTTATCACTTCTCTATATTAAAAATCTCAAAAATTAATCTCGATATTCTTCTATTACATAACCTTCTAAAATATCGCCTTCTTTGATGTCAGCAAACTTTTCAAGCACTATTCCACATTCAAAACCGGCAGCTACTTCTTTAACATCATTCTTTTCTCTTCTCATAGATTTAATTTCATCATCTGCAACAATAATGCCATCTCTTACTACTCGAATTTTGCAATCTCTAGAAATTTTCCCATCTAACATGTAGCAACCCGCTACAACACCAACAGAAGAAATCCTATAAATTTTTCTAATTTCCGCTCTTCCTTTATCTACTTCTCTAGTTTTTGGAGCCAACATACCTTTCATCGCAGATTCTATTTCCTCTATAGCATCATAAATCACTCTATATAGCCTTATATCCACTTTATTAATTTCAGCAATATCTTTAGCTACTTGGTCTGAGCGCACATTAAATCCAACAATAATTGCATTTGAAGCATGTGCCAAACTAACATCAGATTTATTAATTGCACCCACTCCACTGTGAATAACTTTAACTCTAATTTCGTCATTCGTTAATTTTTCAAGAGACTGTTTAAGAGCTTCAACAGAACCATTAACATCTGCCTTAACTATAATCGGCAATTCTTTAATTTCACCTTCAGAAATTTGAGAGAATAAATTATCAAGAGTAACTTTTGTAACATGACTAAATTTTTCTTGTTTTATGTCATGTTTACGTTTTTCCACTAATTCTTTAGCCAATTTTTCATTTTCAACAACATTAAATGTGTCCCCTGCCGAAGGTATTTCAGAAAGACCTGCTATTTCAACTGGAACAGATGGTAGAGCTTCTTTAATAACGTTGCCTCTGTCATCTCTCATAACTCTAATTTTACCAAGAGCAGTACCTGCAATTATAATGTCACCTTGTTTAAGTGTACCATTTTGAACTAACAATGAAGCTACCGGACCTCTACCCTTATCTAGTTTAGCTTCAATAACTGTTCCTTTGGCAAGTCTGTTAGGGTTAGCTTTTAAATCTTGAACTTCAGCAACTAAAGAAACCATTTCTAATAACACATCAATATTTTGCTTGTTTTTAGCAGAAATAGGTACACAAATAACATCTCCACCCCACTCTTCAGGTACTAATTCATAGTCCATCAAAGCTTGTTTTACTTTATCTACATTAGCGCCTGGTTTATCGATTTTATTAATTGCAACAATAATTGAAACCCCTGCTGCTTTAGCATGATTTATGGCTTCAACAGTTTGTGGCATAATTCCATCATCTGCAGCAACTACTAAAATAGCTATATCTGTTACTTGTGCTCCTCTAGCCCTCATAGAAGTAAATGCTTCGTGCCCTGGGGTATCTAAAAATGTAAAATAATTTCCATTTACACAAACTCTATAAGCACCTATATGCTGAGTAATTCCTCCAGCTTCTGTTGATATAACATCTGAATTTCTTATAGCATCAAGAAGAGAAGTTTTACCATGGTCTACATGCCCCATAACAACTACAACTGGACTTCTTTTTAATAAATCTTCTTCTTTGTCTTCAGTTTCGTCAAAAAGTCTCTCTTCAATAGTTACAACTACTTCTTTTTCACATTTAACGCCAAATTCTTCAGCTATAAGACTTGCTGTGTTGTAATCTATAACTTGGTTAACACCTGCCATTATTCCTAAAATCATAAGTTTTTTTATTATTTGAGTGGCAGGCAATCTAAGTTTTGATGCCAGTTCACCCACAAGTATTTCTTCTGGCAAAATAATTTTAGATGGTTTATTTTTCTTAATTTGTTCTTCAAGTTTTCTCAATTTTTCAGCTTCTGTTTCACGTTTATAAAATTGTTGTTTATTTCTTTGAGCAGATTTTGAAACAAACTTTTGTTTCTTTGAATAATCAATTTTAGAATTTTGCGAAGCTATTTGCTCGTATTTTTCATTATATTTATCCAAATTAACATCAGATGTACGCATATCAACAGTTTTTACGCCACCACCCGATAAATTGTTTCTATGCACATTTCTCATATTCGAGCTGTTTGTTTTATTTTGATCTAAAAATTTAACCTCTAATCTAACTACAGTCTTACCATTTTTGTCAGATTTTTTATTCTCTTGGCTATTTTTAGATTTTTGCAAATCTTTGTTGTCTGTTTTATTATTCTTTGCATCGATTTTCAAATTATTTGTTTTGTTAAATTTTACATTCTCTTGTTTTTTTTCAATTTTTTCCACTTGTTTTTCTTTAAAAATTGCTTTTTCTATTTTTTGTTCATCTTTGTTTTTATTGGCATCTACATTTAAAGATTCTTTTGTATTTATAGTAAGGTAGTTTTGAATATTTTCAACTTTATTTTTATTTACATAATACTCCAATATCAAGTTAATATCATCTTCTAAAATAGAACTATTGTGCTTTCTATTTACTTCTGACGGTGAAACTTCTTTTAAAATTGTAATAATATCCTTACTTTGTTTATTTAAATCTTTTGCAATTTCATAAATTTTACGCTTTATCAATATATATATCTCCCTTTTTCTCTAATAAATTTGAATAACATAAATTCAAAATAGCCACCGATAAATTTTTATTTGCTATAGAAAAAACTACAATTTTTTTACCAAAAATATGTATCAAATCTTTAGATTCTAATGTTAAAATTATAGATTTTACTTTATATTTATCAGCAATTGTTTTAACTTCTTTTTTAGTTTTTTCTGATGCATCATTTAATAATATTATTAATTTTGCATTTTTACATAAAACATCTGATTGAACAGCATCAAACCCCAACGACAATGAACCCGATTTTTTTGCAAATGATATGTATGTTATAATTTTATTATTAATCATCAAAATAAATCACTTTCTAATTTATCATACTCTTCTTCGCTGGCATTAATTTTTAAAGCTCTGCTTAAAGCTTTTATTTTTTTTGCTTTTTTAAAACATTCAACATTATGACATAAATAAGCACCTCTACCAAACTTTTTATAATTGTAATCTACAGCAATATTATTATCTTCAATAATAAATTTTATTAATGATGTTTTATCAAAACGTTTTCTGCAAGCACAACACATTCTAACCGGAATATTTTTTTTAAATTGATTCATTGTCATTTAATAATCTCCATTAAGATCTAAAAGTAATATAAATATTTCAATATTTTATATTACTCAATATTTTCTGAATTTTTTCTGTTTGTTCGTCATTAATATTTACAGTTTCTTGAACCTCGTTATTTGTAGATTCAAGGTTTTCATATTCAACAACTTCAGAAATTTGTTATTCAATGTTTTCATTAGGTGATTGTAAAGATTCTTCTAAGATTGCTTTTTTTCTGTTCATTTCTGCTTTTATTTCATCCATCATACATTCCGGTTTTATGTCAAGCTTCCAGCCAGTTAATTTAGCAGCCAACCTAACATTTTGACCTTGAGCACCAATAGCTAAAGACAGCTGGTTTTCTGGAACTATCACACAACAAGATTTTGGTACCGATGGATCTACAATAATATCTTTAACAATTGTAGGAGATAACGCTGCTGTAATATAATCAACATAATTGTCGCTATATTGAATAATATCAATTTTTTCATCATTTAGTTCTTCAACAATTTTATTGACTCTAACACCTTTAACACCTACGCAAGAACCAACAGGGTCAATAAGCTCATTGTTACTATCAACTGATATTTTTGTTCTTACACCAGCTTCCCTAACAATAGATTTAATTTCAATTAAACCTTTTTTTATTTCTGGAACTTCGACTTCAAACAAAAATTTTACTAACTCAGGTGTATTTCTAGAAATCACAATTTTAGGACCACGTTCTGTTTTTGTTACTTCGCTGACATAAAGTTTAATTACATCACCTTCAACAAAAGATTCATTAGGCATTTGTTCAGAGCCAGGCAACAAAATCTCAAATGAATCTATTAAAACAGTAACATTAAATCTTTGAGGGTCTATTTTGCTAACAATAGCAGAAACAACAGTATGTTCTTTATCTTTCATGCTTTCATATAAACGGTTTTTTTCAGCATCTCTAATTCCCTGCTTTATAACATGTTTAGCAGATAAAGCGGCTATACGTCCAAATTTTTTAGTGTCTAATTTAACCAAAATAGGGTAACCGATTCTCGCATTAAAATCATATCTTAAAGCATCACTTAAAGAAATTTGAGTAGATTCATCTTCAACTTCTTCAACAACATCTTTTAAAATATTAACATTAAACACATTATCATCTATGTTCAAATCAATAACAACATTCGATGAGCTTCCATAATCTTTTTTTATAGCAATAGATATTGCATTTTTTATACGTTCTGTTAGTTCATCCAGATTAATATTTTTTTCTTGCTCTAATAACCGTAATGCATCAAAAAATTCTTTATTCATGTTTTGCTAATTCCACCTTTTTTAAAAAATATAGTTTAATTAATGTCAAAGTGTAATTTTATGTTTGCTGCATCTTTTTTATTAAATGTTAACAATATGTCATTTTCCGTCAAAACTGTTATGACACCATTTTTAAAATCAACTAATTTAGCAGTAAAATTTTTTAAACCGTTAATTGACCTTATTAATTTTACATCTATGAAATTACCTACATATTTAGTTATATGCCAATCTCTAACAAGTTCTCTTTCTATTCCTGGTGATGAAACTTCTAAATAATAACTTTGTTCTATTGGGTCTTCTTCATCGATTAATTTATCGATTTTCCTGCTAAAATTCTCACAATCATTAATATCCACACCATTTTCTTTGTCTATAAATATTCGCAAAAACCAATGTGGACCTTCTTTTTCAAATCTAACATCCCAAATAATAAAATTCATTTCATCAGCAACCGGCTTAACAATCTCATAAACTAATTCTGAAGTATTTTTTTTATTCGCCAATAAAATCTACGCTCCTTTTGACTATTAACAAGTTTAGTAAACAACAAATAAAGAGTGAGACGACCCACTCTTTTACTCCTCAATAAACTTACTTATATTATATCACAGAAAATTATAATGTCAATAGTTTTTATAATTTTTTATTTTTTGAATTACAATTTCTCCGTCACAGCATTTTAAAATACCATCATGCTATTTTTTATTTACTGTTATTCCATCTTATGTAACAGGTTATATGTCATAATATAAAAGCCCCATGCTACGCTTACATGCTATAAAATATTGTTGTAAACCATATTCTAAAATTATAAATTGCTCTATAAACATAGCCGTTAAAAAAATTTTGTTAATTTAAAAATTTTTTTAATGTTGTATTTTTGAATTTTATTTTAAAATATGTTGATAATTTTAAAGTATTATTTGTTTATTCTTTTTTTGTTAGCTTATTGTTCAAATAAATATACCGATATATATTTCACCGATATTCAAAATCGACTATTCCCAAAAATCAATATATATGTTATAATATAATTAAGGTTACAAAGAGCAATACATAATTTTATTTTTAAATGTATCTGTAGCTTAGCTACAAAAATTAACAACTCTTCAAAATGTAATAATAAAATAATACATTAAGAAGATATTGCTCTTTTATTGGCTAACTTAAATAATCAAATTAAAACTATACAAACAAGGAGGTCCATCAAGATGAATAACAAAAGAAAAATCATTGATGGTGTAGAAGCTTTAGAAGAAGCTATTTCTAAAATTAAAATCGCACAAAAAGAATTTGCTAAATATTCCCAAGAACAGGTAGACAAAATATTTTTTGCTGCAGCCTCTGCTGCTAACAAACAAAGAATTCCTTTGGCTAAAATGGCAGTCGAAGAAACCGGAATGGGCATTGTAGAAGATAAAGTAATAAAAAATAATTACGCATCTGAACATATCTATAACGCTTACAAAAACGTAAAAACTTGTGGCGTTATTGAAGAAGATACAGCATATGGTTCTAAAAAAATTGCAGAACCAATTGGTGTGATTGCCGCTGTTATTCCTACAACTAACCCTACCTCAACTGCAATATTCAAATGTTTATTAGCTTTAAAAACAAGAAATGCAATCATAATTTCTCCTCACCCTAGAGCTAAACAAAGTACTATAT
>CAYPLT010000005.1:11102-20646 GCA_964411695.1 uncultured Candidatus Soleaferrea sp. | reverse complement strand
GACCTATTAAAAACATGCAAATTATTGTAGATAAACCTACAACTCCTCCAAGAACCCAGCCTAAAACTGCAAAAATCAAATCACAAACTATTCTTACTATAGGGTAAGATAGATTTTTAAAATGGTCTGATATTGCAACTGATATTAAATCTATAGGCGAAGCTCCCATATCACCTGCAACATACAAGCCTATACCAGTAGATAGCACTAAAGCACCGAACAACATCCAAATAATTTTAAAAGTTAAACTATTAAAATTTACAATTGTAGCAGATATTATATTAAACCAGATATCACTAAATATGCCTATGCAAAAAGTACCGGCAAAAGTGCCAATATTATAATATTTAAATTTATCAGTTACAGTTAATATTGTAAAAACAATTAAATTTATTAATATCAAAACATTACCAACTGTGAAAAAACTCAAACCTTTTGAATTAAACTTTAAACTTAAAGAATGTGCAAACACTGTAGCCGGATCTGAACCCCAATTATTAGCCAAATTTATTGCAATGGCTAACCCAACCAACATTACACCTACTAAAACTAACATTAATCTTTTAAATGTATTCATAATCAATACTCCTTTTCATATTTAATTTTGATTTTCGGCCTTTACTATTGTAACATAAAATCAATTTACTTGTCAAGAAATAAATTCAATAAATCTTTTATCTCAGCGCATAAAAATAGCTCCTTTTTAAACCACGTGATGATTTAGATTAAAAGGAGCTATTTTTTAAAATTCAACTGAAAAAGCTGATAGAAAATCTAACTAATTAAAAAATTTATTGAAACGTTTGCATCGATTTATGTGTTTGTTAGAGTTGCATTTAATGTTTTGTCAGTTGGATGATTTTGTAATATATCCATATTAAAGATTGTATTTTTTAATTAAAGAGCGTAATTTTTAATTTTGAAAATTTAATTCTTATTGATTTTGAAAATTAGATGAATAATCATTAATTATGCTATATTCACACTTTTCAAAATTCACACTTATTTCTTTATATGTTTGACTATTAATTAAAATTTTAACTTTACCTATTCCCTCACCTTTTAACTCTGCCCTCCAAATATTAGAATCTAGCGACAAAGGATCTATATTTTTAGAAGCTACCTCTTCTCCATCTAAAATCACTTGAATCAAAACCACATCTTTAATGTTAGGCAATTCTACTGGTAACACAAGTTGTTTTAAAACTTTATGCCCACGGCTTTTATTAATATTAATAAAAGTATTAATTGGCACTTGTGAATCTTTATCAGGATCCTGCGCAACAATAATCCCTTCAGGGTAATCAGCATCAACTGTACTAATTTCTCCCATCTTCAATCCTTTTTCCTCTAAAAGCCTTAAAGCATCTTCCATTTTAAACCCAATCAAGTTGGGAACATCTACCAATTTTTGCTCTGCTCCTGTGCTAATATAAACACTAACTGTTGTTCCAACTGGAACTTCGCTGTCGGGTGCTGGATTAGTTTTTATAACAAAATTATTAGTAACATCAGGATTATGCATTTTCACAACTGAAACCTTTAAACCTAATTTTTGAAGCTGAACAGAAACATTACTGTAATCTTTATTAGAAAAATCAGGTATAGTTACAAGTTTCCTCCCTTTGCTTACTTTAACTTTAATAACTGCTTTATTTTTAACTATCCTTCCAGGGTTAGGGCTTTGCTCAAATATATAACCTTCATCATATTCTTCACTATACGATGTTGTTTCTTGTTGAATATCAAAATCTTTATATGCTTCTTCATTTTTTACATTTTGATATACTTTACCTATCAAATCAGGTACTTCTATTTCTTTTGACGGAGCAAACGGATTGTAAACTAGGTACGCAACTATTACAAATATAATTGATGCTACAACCAAAGCTGCAGCTACACCTGTTAAACTTTGTATTGCTGTTAAACTTTTTTTCTGATGTGACTCATCTTTAAAATCTTCATTATTTAAATTTTTATTACCGTTTTTATTATAGATTTTAATTTTTTCTTTAGAATTTTGATAATTTAAATTTATAGATGGATTGTTTTTAAAAGCTACAATATCTTTAAGCATTTGAGTTGCCGATTGATACCTATCCCTTTTATCTTTCATCATAGCTTTAATTATAATTTGTTCAAGAGCTTTAGGAATTTGAGAGTTAATTTGCCTTGGCCTTATAGGGTCTGATTCTATTTGCTTTATTGCTACAGAAACTGCATTGTCAGCTTCAAAAGGCAAAGACCCCGTTAACATTTCAAATAATATAACACCCACAGAATAGATATCTGTTGTTTGGTCTATTAATTCACCTTTTGCTTGCTCTGGGCTTATATAATGAACAGAACCTATAGCTTTATCTGTTAATGTTTTAGACTCACTTCTGGCAAATCTTGCTATGCCAAAATCCATAATTTTTATTGTTCCATCGCGCAAAAGCATAATGTTTTGCGGTTTTACATCTCTATGAATTATGCCTTTATTATGCGCATGTTGCAAAGCCAGCAATATTTGCACAGTAAAATGAATAGCTTCTTTGTAATTTAAAATGTTTTGTTGCTCTATATACTCTTTAAGAGTTATTCCATCAATATATTCCATAGCTATCCAACAAAACTCACCATGAAAACTCATATCAAAAATTTTAACAATATTAGGGTGCTCAAGTGCAGCTATAGCTTTAGATTCATTTTTAAATCTTCTTAAAAAATCTTCATTATCTAAATATTCATCTTTTAAAATTTTAATAGCTACATATCTATTTTGTATTTTATCATAAGCTTTATAAACATTGGCCATACCGCCTAACCCAATTAATTGGTGTATTTGGTATCTATTATCCAACAACTTTCCAATATATCTATCCATTATTTCACTCTACCTTCGTCATTATTATAATACATCAAACATAATAACGACAGTTATATTGTCACTGCCTCCACCATCTAACGCCAACTGTATGAATTTATCTACTAAAACATCTACATTTACATCTTTAATCTTTAAGTTCTGAGAAATAATTTTTTCATCTAAATAATTATACAAACCATCTGTACACATTAAAATCACATCTTGAGTTGAAATTTTAAATGATTTATAATAAATTTCAATATTTTTTTCTACACCTATAGCTTTAGTTAAATAATTTCTATGTGGATGCGTTTTTGCTTCATCTTTAGATAATGTACCATTTTCAACCAATGCTTGAACAAAAGAATCGTCTTTAGTTAATTGCTGTACATTTTCATTTTTAACTAAATATATTCTGCTATCCCCTACATGCGCTATATGTAAAGTACCATCAACAACAAAAGAAACTATAGCTGTTGTAGCCATACCATCATATTCAATATTTTCTTTTCCCATATCAAATATTTCAGAATTTGCTATATTACATGCCATAACCAACATATTTTTAATATTTTCCTCATTCATAGATGAACTGTAATTTTTACTTACGTAATCATTGATAAGTTCTGATGCTTTTTTACTAGCAATATCACCTGCTTTTTCTCCACCTAAGCCATCACAAACAATAGCCCATGAAGCATTAAATTTATGATTAAGTACAAAGCAATCTTGATTAACTTTTCGTTTTAACCCAACATTTGTTTGACCAACTGATTTAAACATAACTAAAAATTACCTCCTTCAAATATTAAAAATATAAATAATTAATAAAACTATATTTCTTTTTCCTTTTCTTGCATTCTAAGCTGACCACATGCAGCTTTAATATCTGTGCCCAATTCTCTTCTTACTGTTGTATTAATGTTACCTTGACGTAAAATTTGTTGAAATTTTAATACACGTTCTTCGCTACTTCTTTTAAAATTACGTTCTTTAATATTATTAAGCGGTATTAAATTAACATGGTACGGCCTACCTTGTAACAACCTAACCAATTCTTCTGCATTTTCTTTTGAATCATTAAGACCATCTATTAAAATATACTCAAATGTTACTCTTCTTGACGTTACATCAAAATAATCATTTGCAGCCTTCATTAAAGCTTCTACATTCCATTTTTTATTAATAGGCATTATTTGGTTCCTGATTTCATCATTAGGTGCATGCAATGAAATAGATAAAGTAACTTGAAATTTATACTTCATTAACTCATAAATTTTGTCAACTAATCCACAAGTAGAAACAGTAACTCTTCTTAAACTCATTTCTAAACCATATTTTGATGGTAAAATTTGAAACAATTTAGCAACATTTTCCAAGTTATCTAAAGGCTCACCTATACCCATAAGAACCAAATTACTAATTTTTATGCCCATATCATGTTTAATCAATATAATTTCATCTAACATTTCACTAACAGTTAAATTTCTGCTAAAATTGCATATCGATGAAGCACAAAACTTACATCCCATTTTACATCCGGCCTGAGTTGAAATACACAATGTGTAGCCAAATTTATATTTCATCGCAACTGCTTCTACGCATTCTCCGTCTTCTAGTTCAAATAAATACTTTATTGTATCATCAATATTAGAATATAACTTCTTTTTTATAGAAATAACTGGCGCGTAAAAATATTGTTTTAGATGTTCTCTTAATTCACAAGAAAGATCCGTCATATCATTAAAATTAAGTACAAATTTATTATGCAACCATTCAAAAATCTGCTTACCTACAAATTTATGGTATCCTATCTCTGTAACATAATCTTGCAATTCTTTTATTGAAAGTTCTCTAATATTTATTTTCTTACCTATATTTTTATCCATTACATAAAACCTTCCCCTATTATAATTATTATCTTATTAATTATTATTTATATTTACAAAAATTAATTATCCAAATAAGACTTTACCATTAACTGCAACAATTCATCTCTGTCAATATTTTTAATTAAACTACGAGCATTATTAAATGTTGTAATATAAGTAGGGTCCTCTGATAACAAATAACCCACCAATTGATTTATAGGATTATAACCTTTCTTACGTAAAGCATCATACACAATAGTAAGTATTTCTTTAATTTTTCTTTCTTCTTCATCTTTTATTGAAAAAGATATAGTACGATCATCCGTCATTAAAATACACCTCTATTAAGTTTAAAATTGTCTAATGCTAACATCTATGGTTTTTAATTTACTTAATACATTATTCATTATAACGTCAATATCATCATCTGTCAAAGTTTTATCTAGACTTCTCAATTTTAAAGAATAACAAACACTTTTTTTATTATTTTCAACCTGATAACCTTCATAAACATCTACTAACTTAATTTCTTCTAAATTATTAAACGCACTTTGTCTAATAAGATTTTCTATAATCATAACTGGTAAATCTTTCTCACAAATTAATGAAATATCTCTAGTTACAGATGGAAACTTACTTATTGGCTTATAAGAATAATCATAAATTCTTTTTTCAAACATTTTACTTATATCTAAACTAGCTACAAAAACATTACTCAACATTTGGTAATTATTAATTACCTTTGGATGCACTTGACCAATAACACCAACTTTATTGTCACCTACAAAAACATCTGCGCAACGCCCTGGATGAAACGTTTTTTCATTATTTTGAGCTAAAAATTTACATTTTTCTAAATTCAAATAATCAAATAAATTTTCAATGATAAATTTCAAACCATAAAAATTATATTTCTTTCCATAAAGGCCAATAATTAATTTGTTATTTTCTATTGCTAAATTTTCTTCATCATTAGATGGAAAATATTCTTTTGCTATTTCAAAAAACTTGCCTTCCAAATTTTGGTTATTATAGTTATTAGCTATTACTTCCAGCATAGACGGTATTGCTGTTGTTCTCATTACAGAAGTGTCTTCTCCCAACGGGTTTAATATTGTAACACTATTTCTTAATTTATTATTTTCATCTAAATTAATTTTATCATAATATTTAGGGCTAACAAATGAAAAAGTACAAACTTCATAATAACCTTGTGAAACCATAAAATCTAATATTTTATTATCAAACTTTTGCTTTTGGGTTCTTGATGCCACATCATTTATAGCCAAATTAGATTTTCTTGATTCTATTTTATCATATCCATACATTCTTGCAACTTCTTCAACAATATCAGCTTTTTCTTTTACATCTAACCTCCAAGAAGGTATTACTGCTATGTCTTCTTCAACATTAATATATAATTTAGCTAATATATCTTTTATTTCTTCTTTGTTTAAATTTAAACCTAAACATTTATTAATAAAATCATAATCTAAATTAATTTTATGTTTTTGCTCTTTCGTATTATTAATATCAATAATACCTTCCTCAACTTTTCCAGCTTCTAAATCACATATTAATTTACATATTCTATTAACTACAATCGGTATTGATGCTTCATCTACACCTTTTTCAAACCTAGAAGAGCTTTCTGAACGAATTGCTAAATTCTTTGATGCATTTCTAATAAAATCAGCAGAAAAAGATGCTACTTCAAAAGCTACACTTTTTGTATTATCAGAAATACCACTATTTGTTCCACCCATTATTCCTGCTACAGAAAGTGGTTTATTATCGTCAGCTATTACTAAAATTTCTTCATTTAGGTCTTTTTCCGAACCATCAAATAATTCCAATTTTTCACCTTTTGTTGCATTTCTTACAATAATATGATGATTTGCAATTTTATCATAATCAAAAGCGTGTATAGGCTGACCATATTCTAACATAACATAATTCGTAATATCAACTATATTATTTATGGGTTTAACACCACTACTTCTTAATCTCTCCCTCATCCACCGTGGTGATGGCTCTATTTTAACATCTTTAACAATCTTTATAATATAACGGCTACATAAATCTTCGTTTTTTACGTCAACTTTAATAAAATTTTCATTTAGCTGTCTTTCATCGTATTCTTTTTCATTATAATATTTTAAAGGTCTATTAAAAACTGCAGCAACTTCACGAGCCAAACCAATAACCGAATAACAATCTGCCCTATTAGGAGTTATTTCAAAATCTACTATCACATCATCTATACCTAGTGCTATTTTTATATCTTGCCCAATTTCACACTCATCATTTATTATTAAAATCCCATCTTCAATTGCATCAGGAAAGTCATTCAACGTTAAATTTAATTCTTTAAGAGAACAAAACATACCCTCACTTAATACTCCACGCAACTTGCCTTTTTTTATAGAAACTCCGCCAGCAATTGTAGATTTATGTAATGCAACTGGAACAACTGCACCTTCAAAAACATTTTGAGCAGCTGTAACAATTTGAATTGGTTCTGTGGCTCCTACATCAACTTTGCAAACCAACAATCTGTCAGCATTAGGATGTTTATCAACAGAAATAATTTTACCGACGACTACGTTATTAATTTCTTCGCTCTCAAACTTGTAACCTTCAACTTTTGTACCTGATATAGTCATAGCATTACAAAAATCTTTTATATCAATATCACTTACATCAACATAATTATTAAGCCACTTCATTGATAATAACATAAATACTAAATCCCCTTTTTTGAATATTCATGTATAACAATCTAAGATCATCAATGTTATATTTAATCATTGTCAACCTATCTAGGCCTAAACCAAAAGCAAAACCAGAATATTCATCTGGGTTTATTCCACAATTTTTTAAAACGTTTGGATGTACAATACCTGCTCCCAAAACTTCTATGTAACCTTCGCCTTTACATACTTTACAGCCTCTTCCTTTACAAGCAAAACAAGTCATATCAACTTCAGCTGAAGGTTCTGTAAATGGAAAATAATGAGGTCTAAATCTAATATTTACATCATCACCATAAAATTCTTTAATAAATTTTTCAAGTGTCCACTTTAAATCTCCCATTGATATATTTTTATCTACTACCAACCCTTCCATTTGATGAAACATTGGTGAATGAGTTGCATCAACATCATCAGATCTATAAACTCTACCAGGTGCTATTAATTTAATTGGTGGTTTTTTATTTTTCATTACTCTAATTTGAACAGATGAAGTCTGCGTTCTTAAAACCGCATGACTATTTATATAAAACGTATCATTTAAACTACGAGAAGGATGTGATTCTTCTACATTTAAAGCATCAAAATTATAATACACATCTTCAATCTCTGGACCTTGAGCTATGTTAAAACCCATTCCAAGAAATATATCTTCTATTTCACGCCTAACAATAGTAACGGGGTGTAACTTACCAGGTTTATCTCTACCTATAGACATAGTAACATCTATTTTTTCAGATTTTAATTTTTCTTCTAACATTTTGTTATTAAAAAATTCTTCCTTTTTAAGAATCATATTTTCTATTTCGCTTCTTACATCGTTCGCTATCTTACCAATAATCGGTTTTTCTTCTGCAGAAACAGTATTCAATTTTTTTAATATATTTGTAATCTCACCTTTTTTTCCTAAATATTTAACTTTAATGTCTTTTAACTTACTTATTTCTAAAACTTCTTGAATTTCTGCCACTGCTTTTTTCTTAATATCTTCTAATAATAATTTCATTAATTAATACCCTCCACGTTAAACAACCTTTATTTTTTATAAACAAGAGCAACTGCATGTGTAGCCACACCTAAACATTCACCAGTAAAACCTAACCCCTCTTCTGTTGTAGCTTTTATATTAATCTGATCTAATTTTATATTTAGTATATGAGCAACAGTTTTCTTCATATCTTCAATATACATTTTAATTTTAGGCTCTTGCAAAATTATTGTACAGTCTATGTTAGATATATAAAATCCTTCATTTTTCACCATTTCAAAAACCATCTTCAATAAGAATTTACTATCTATATTTTTATATTTTTCATCATTATCTGGAAAGTGATTACCTATATCTCCTAAAGAAGTTGCACCTAATAATGCATCCATTATTGCATGCAAACCTACGTCTGCATCAGAATGCCCTAACAATCCTTGAGCATAATCAATTTTAACACCACATAAAACAAAATCTCTCCCTGATACTAATTTATGTACATCATATCCATGTCCTATTCTAAAGTTCATCTTTACTAACTCTCCATAACTTTCAAAATATTATTTACGAATAATAAATCTTGAGGTGTAGTGATTTTAATATTAAACTGACTTCCCACAGAAATATAAACTTTTTCACCTATGGATTCAATCAACTGACAATCATCGGTAAAATCTAAATTATTATTTCTAGCATTGATAACTGCTTTATTTAACAAACCTGCCTGAAAAATTTGTGGTGTCTGAATACTAAATAAATCAGTTCTATCAATCGTTTTAAGAATAAATCCGCTACCATCAGATTTTTTGACAGTATTATTAATTTTAACTCCAAGAGCTGCCGCTTTATAAATAACCGCATCTTCCAAACAGTTCAAAATGTCACTTTTACTGATTAACGGACGAGCTCCATCATGTATTAAGCAATATGAATCATCTGTCAAAATAAAATTTTGATTAACAAAATCAAACCCATTAAACAATGATTGTGTTCTAGTTAATCCACCTTCAATAACAAATATTTGATTCTTAAACTTATATTTTTTAATTAAATTTTTAAAATCACTAATTACATTTTTGCGTGT
>CAYPLT010000005.1:9614-11092 GCA_964411695.1 uncultured Candidatus Soleaferrea sp. | reverse complement strand
AACAATAATCTTTGATTCTTCTAGCTCATCAAACTTATATATTGTATTAATTATTACTTCCTTTCCATTGGCAAGTTTTTCAAATATTTTATCAGTACCTTTCATTCTTGAAGAACAACCGGCGGCTAAAATTATGGAATATACTACGTTTTTCATTACTTCATCATTCCTTATCGGTAATTGTAATAATAGAAGTATAATCTCCCACAGCCCAAACAAGCCCCTTTCCAGGCACAGAAATTTTTAATGGAACTGTCATTTGTCCTGCAGAAATATCATTATCGTTAATTTCTATTTCCGCAACAACATCACCAGCTACAAGGTTAGACAAAACATCTTTCTTACCTACAATTTCTACATTATTTATTTTTTTACTGTTCACAGCTATGTTATGATTAACTAATGTATAAGGCACTTTAATTAATATATTTGATAAAATTTTGGAACTCATTCCATTCACATCAAAAACAACTTTAACTTTTTCAATATTCTCTATATTAACAAAATTTGAAGATATGTTAATAGAATATTCTTGAACATTATCGAGTTTTAATTTTTTCATATCAATATAAGCTACATTAATAGACTCTTTTTTATCAATTTCGTTTTCTGGACCAGCAATTTCTATTTTACTAGGTTCAATTTTATATTTCAAATCATTAATAGGAAAGTCTTTAGGCTGATTAATAAAATCAATCGTAAGAGGTAAAATCTTCTTTTTTAAGACTGGTAAGGTAATATTAACAATTTCATTATCTAAATTAATATATTTGTCATCTACATCTATCAATGTGTTACTCTTCAAAACTATATTTTCTGTTAATTTTATTGTTTGAGATATTTTTTTATTAACATCGCATACTACTAATCCTTTATCAACTTTATCTATATCTTTTTCTGGTCCAGTTATATTAATTTTATCAATAGAAGATATTGGGTTACCAAGTATGTAATCTTCCGGAACTGTTGCACCATTACAAATAACTTCTAACGGAATAGACTTAGTTATAATTTTATCAACTTTAACCTTTACAACTGATGGAGTAATTGCAGAAAACTCAATATCTTTATATAATTTATTTTTAACATTAGCTTCAACTGCCAACTCATATGTTCCAGCTTCTGTTATGTTGTCAACTGAAGCCTTGACAAGTAAATCTTCCGGTTGTATTACCCCAACAATGTTTCTATTCCCTTTAATATACACAGTAGCCAACAAATTATTACCATCAATAACATTTAAACCCATTTGTGCCATTGCAGAATACTTTGAAAAGTCTAAGCGTATTGGCACATTTTTAACTGCATTAATCACAGATGGATCTACAGACCAAATTACTATAAACCATACGCCTAAAGCAATAAGCAATGACAATAATTTTAATGAAATATTGTTAGTAAAAAAATTATTTATATAATTAAATATGTTTTTAATTTTACCCATTAATAATCATCCTTTTTAAATATTCTTTTTCTAT
>CAYPLT010000005.1:0-9599 GCA_964411695.1 uncultured Candidatus Soleaferrea sp. | reverse complement strand
AGAACTAAAAGGAATTTTATGTTCTTCTACATTAACAATCATTTCTCTTTCTAACCTATGTTTAAGCCCATTAACAGACAATCTTCTAGTTAAATGACCTTCTTGAGCCACTGAAATAACACCTGTTTCTTCAGAAACCACCACAATTATTGCATCAGAAACTTCACTCATACCAAGAGCTGCTCTATGTCTGGTTCCAAGTTCTTTAGAAATTTTATAATTTTGAGATAACGGCAATAAACAACCCGCTGCAAATAATCTTCCATCCCTAATAACCATTCCTCCATCATGTAGTGGTGAATTTTTAAAAAAAATATTTTCAATCATCTGTGAACTTGGCAAAGCATCTATAATAGTACCTGTTCTTATTATATCTTGTAATTTTATATTTTTTTCTAAAACTATTAAAGCACCTGTTTTATTTTGCGACAAATTTGAAACTGCTTCACAAATATTATTTATTGATTTTTGCCATAATCTATTACTAATATCTATGTCATTATAGCTCTTTCCGAATATTTTTATTGTAGAAACTTGAGTTTGCCCAACATGCTCTAACATTCTACGAAGCTCAGGTTGAAAAACTACAACTAACGCTACTATACCAATATCAAATAATTTTTCTAAAATAAACCTTAAACTATTATTAAAAAAATTAACCCTTTTACTATTCTTGCAACTCTTGTATCTTTTATTAACTTCATCAACTGGTAAATTAAAATTGTAACCAAAACTACATCAATAACGTCTGAAAAAGATATGGTTTTCACAATACTATTCAATGCATCACTTAATATATACACAGTCATTACACCTACTTTTTTTATTTACCAGCTTACTTAAATGCTAAAAATATTAATAATAAACTTTGTTTAAATAAAGCCCTTTGGCCACTGCTGTTCTACCCGCTAATTTTCTATTTTGACTATTAATAATATTTTTTATGGTATTTTGTTTTATTTTTCCTTCGTTAATGCCCAAAAGTGTTCCAACCATTATTCTTACCATATTATATAAAAAACCATTTCCACATACTCTAAAAATCACTATAGATCCATCTCTAGTAACTTCTGCATCATAAATAGTTCTGATTGTGTCATTAATATTTTTTACTTTTTTCAAATTGCAAAAAGCTCTAAAATCATAAGTACCTATAAAATCTTTAGCTTCTAAATTTAAAATTTCTTCATTTATTTTACGTTTATAATGGTATGCAAGATCAAACAAAAACGGCGATGGATATTTTTCGTTCCATATTTTGTAAACATATTCTTTTTTTTTACAACTATATCTTGCATGAACATCTAAGTCTACATCTTCACAATTCATTGCACAAATATCATAAGGTAATTTTGTATTAAGTGCTTGCACAAAATTATAGCATGAAATATTTTTATACGTCTTCAAACTTATGCAATACATATTTGCATGAACACCAACATCCGTTCTAGAACAACCTTTAAGCTCTATTTTATGGTTTAAAATTGATTCTATAGCTTCTTGTACTATTTGTGAAATTGTAATTGCATTTTTTTGCACTTGAAACCCATGGTAATTACTTCCCTTATATGATATTGTCAATAATAAATTTCTCATATCATCATACATTCTAACTCACCATTAAAAATTCATTTTTAAAAACCAATCTAAACAAAATATAAATGCTAAAAATATTAACGATACACAAAGAATTAAAACATCACTTTTTTGAATTTTTAGTTGTCTCATAGATGTTTTACCTTTTCCGCTATTATAACACCTACATTCCATAGAAATTGCTAAATCATCAGCTGCTCTAAAAGCAGAAACAAAAAGCGGAATTATAACTGGTATAAAAGATTTAATTTTTTGAACTATATTTCCAGTATCAAGTTTCGCTCCTCTTGATTTTTGAGCCAATATAATTTTATCTGTTTCTTGTATCAATGTTGGAACAAATCTTAAAGATATTGTCATCATCATAGAAATATCACTTACTGGAACTTTTAAAAACTCAAGAGGTTTCATTAATTTTTCTAAGGCATATGTCAACTCTATTGGCGAAGTTGTATAAGTTAATAAAGACGAAAACATAACCATATTTAAAATTCTCAAAATTAGCATTAACGACAAACATATGCCTTCTTTAGAAATTTTTAATATCCCAAGTTCAAATATGACATTACCTTCTGTAAAAAAGATATTAATTACAGATGTAAATATAACTATAAATAATAGTGGTTTTACGCTTCTCAAAATCAACCGTAAAGATATTTTAGAAAATTTATACAAAAACAATGTTGCTAACATGAATAATATTAGTGTAAAAATATTAGAAATTAAAAACAATGCAATTACATCGGTTATAACTAATAATATTTTTACACGTGGGTCAATTTTATGAATAACAGAATTGCCGGGAAAAAATTGACCTATAGTTATATCTCTAAGCATTCTCTATCTTTATCTCCAATTTATTTAGGCATACAAATTTATCAAAATTAATTAAAAAAAACTAACAATATCATTCCAAAAAATATAGACACTAAATAACATTAAAATCACAAAACCTGCCGTGTGTATATACCCTTCCCATTCTGGTTTTAACCTTTTTTTTGTCATCATTTCAAAAAAAGAGAATAATGCTCTGCAACCATCTAACCCCGGGAAAGGAAGTAAATTTAAAATCGCTAGATTCATTGTAAGCATAGCGGTTAAACTCATTAAAGGTCGTAAACCACTTGCAGAAGCATCACTAACCATTTTAGTAATTCTTATAGGTCCAGCCATCATTTTTAAACTATACGTTCGATTAATTAAATATTTTAACGATATATAAACAGATTTTACATCTGAAAAAATGCTATTACATGTGTATTGTAAAACACCAAAAACTGTTTTTTCTTTGCTACCAAATTCAAAATCAAAATCACGTATTTTTATACCATTTATTTCTTGAACAACAGGCAATTTAACATTTTGCAATGTAATAAGCGAATTATTACGCTTAACAAGCATATTAATATTTTCATCATTTGATGTTGCCATTAAAACATAACTTAAGTCTTTACGTACATTTAATTTATGGTTATTAATCTCTAAAATTTTGTCGCCTTCTTGTAAGCCAGATTTTATACTAACTGCTCCATCATCAAATTTAACTACCGTCATATCAGTTAATTTATCAGATGACGCTACAATAGATAACACTAAAATAAAGCCCAATAACACATTCATCGTAACTCCAGCAATGCAAACTAAAAACCTTTGCCAAGCTTTTTTATTACAAAATGCTCTTTCATTGCTACTAATATCTTCTTCTCCATCCATTTTAACATAGCCACCAAAAGGAACTAAACGAATAGCATATAAAGTTTCGCCTTTTGTAAAACCAAATAATTTAGGTCCCATACCTATAGAAAATTCATCAACTTTTATACCACATAATTTAGCTACAGCATAATGACCAAATTCATGTATGAAAATTAAAAAACCAAAAATTAAAATTGCAATCAAAATATGCATACTTGAAGCAATAAGTTGCATAATTATTTCACCATTCCTTTGACTAAATTTCTTATTTTAATATCAACATCAAAAATTTCTTCTAACGTTAAGTTTGTAACTTCTTTTTGTGAATTTACTGCGCTTTTTACAATTTCGGCAATTTCTAAAAATTTTATTTTTTCATTTAAAAATAAATCAACAGCTTCTTCATTTGCAGCATTTAAAACACAGGGGTATATATTACTTTTATTTGCTACATCAATAGCTATTTTCAAACAATTAAATGTTTCGATATCAGGTTTTGCAAAAGTCAAATTTTTAACTTCACAAAAATCTATTTTTTTTACATTATTTTCTGCCCTCTCTGGGTAACAAATAGCATACTGTATAGGCAATCTCATATCTGGTACAGAAAGCTGTGCAATAATAGACCCATCAACGTAACGCACCATAGAATGTATGATGCTTTCTCTATGAACTAAAATTTCTATATATTCAGGTTTAACATCAAACAAAACACTAGCTTCTATTAATTCTAACCCTTTATTCATTAAAGTTGCTGAATCAACTGTAATTTTTTTCCCCATTGACCAATTTGGGTGATTTAGTGTTTCTTTAACAAGAACATTTTTTAACTCATTTTTATTTTTGCCAAAAAATGGTCCACCTGATGCTGTCAAAATTAATTTATCAATAAATTGGTGTTTATTCCCAGCAAGCGACTGAAATATTGCTGAATGTTCACTATCAATAGGCAATAACTGATTTTTAAACTTGAGCTTTTTTGTAAGAAGCGGACCTGCAACAACAAGACTTTCTTTGTTAGCTAAACCTAAAATTTTACCAGAATCTATAGCTGACAAAGTTGGCCTGAGCCCTGCCATTCCCATAACTGCATTAATGACCATTTCTGATGAATCTAGTTTAGTTAATTCACACATACTTTCATTGCCAGCTAAAATTTTAATGTTAGTATCTTGTAAACGTAATTTTAGGTCACTATATAAATCTTCTTTAACAACAGCAACATATTGTGGTTTAAAATTACGTGCTTGCTGTTCTAACAATTTTACATTAGAATATGCACAAAGTGCTACTATATTAATGCCTAACTGCTTTGCAACATCGAGAGTTTGTTTGCCTATAGACCCTGTAGAACCTAATAAAGTTATATTTTTCTGCAATAAAATTACCTCATTTCATTTATGTATACTATTTTATCACAATTATCTTAATTTTGCAAGAAAAAACATCAAAGACAATATAAATATTTTTTATAACCAATAATTCAATATGCTCACAGCATCAATTATATACAAATTTAAAATAATAACACAATTAAATTTTCTTACTTTTAATATCTTCTTGTAAATTCAAAAGTTCATTAAACCATTTATGTTTTTCTTCAGAAGAAATAAAATCGTCCATATCTGCCGCCACAGTTCCTACACGTCTAGAATATATAAAGGTATACAAAAAATCATATTTTACGTATTCAACAATTTCTTTTGTTTTAACAAAATCTTCATATGTTTCACCTGGGAATCCGACTATTATATCTGTACTTAAAATTAGACCACTAATTTTTTCTTTAGCATAATTTATTAGCTTTTTATATTCATCAATTGTGTATTTTCTGTTCATTAATGTTAATATTCTATTTGACCCACTCTGCACAGGCAAATGAAGATGCTTTGAAATTTTATCACATTCAGATATTGTGTCAATTAACTCTTTAGAACAATCTTTAGGGTGAGACGTCATAAAACTAATTTCAAATTCACCAGGTATTTCATTAATTTCTCTTAATAAAGTATTAAAATTAATTTTCTCTTCTAACCCTTTACCATATGAATTTACGTTTTGACCAAGTAAAGTAATTTCTTTGTACCCATTATTAACAAGCGTTTTAACTTCATTTATTACATCAATAGACTTTCTACTTATTTCTCTACCTCTAACATACGGCACAATGCAATATGTACAAAAATTATCACAACCATACATAATAGGAACCCATGCATGATCTTTTTCATCTCTCAAAATAGGTAAACCTTCTGGAAAAATTCCATCTCTATCTTCAATATCAATAACTTTAACTTTGTCATCAAGAATTTTGTAAAGTAGCTGTGGCAACAAATGAAGAGAATGTGTTCCCATAATTAAATCTACTTGCGGATAACTTTGTTTGATTTTTTTTACAATATGTGGTTGTTGCATCATACAACCGCACAAACCAATTATCATATTGGGGTTATTTTTTTTTAACTTTTTCAACATACCAGTGTTACCAAATACTCTATCTTCTGCATTTTCTCTTACAGCACATGTGTTATAGATAACAAAATCCGCATTTTCTATATTTTCATTAATAACATACCCCATAGACGAAGCAATACCTTTTATCTTTTCAGAATCCGCTACATTTTGTTGACAACCAAATGTTTTAACACAAGCCACCGGAGCTTTACCTATAAATTTTTTTTTATCTTCATTAATTTTTTTTACTAAATCTATGTATGTTTTCTGTTTATCAAAATCTCCCTTTAATATCTTCTGTTGCAATTACAGTCACTCCTTATGTATTTTTTTATTTAACTTTTATTTTATTAAAAAACTAATTATTTAAATTACAAATTTTAATAAGTTCTAAAACTATATTAGCTGAACTTATAGAAGCTTTATCTATAAATTTATCATAACTTAATTTTGCATCATCATCTGCTTCATCTGAAATTGTTTTAATAATTACCAATTCTTTCTCACTTCTATAGCATACTTTTGCAATTGCCCCACATTCCATATCAACTGCATAAGCATTGCAAAAACGATTCTTGATTTCTTGTTTTTTAAATTCACTTTCTACATACTCATCTCCAGTAACCACTTCACCTATATTTAGCTCATTCATATTATTTTTACGAGTATTAAAAAAAGCTTGTTTTGCCAAATTAACCCATTTATTGTTAATTTCAAACGAAGTTTCAAACGGATAATATCTTTTGAACACTTCCCCCTCATCATGCAAAGAAACTTTATTTGCAATTAATACATCCATTACATGTAAATTATCGTTCATTGAACCCGCTATTCCTGTGTTAATGATAATATCTGGGTTATACTTCGCAATCATTAACGTAGCAGTAACAGTTGCATTAACCTTACCTATGCTACATTCAGCAACTACAACTTTTTCATTTGCAATCTCTCCGTTATAAAAAACATTCCCCATACTGTTTTCAGTATTAATATTTTTCATTTTACTTTTAATTAATTCTAACTCATTAGACAAAGCACCAATAATCCCTATCATATCTATTTAACCTCTTTTCATAATTATAAATAAATTTAACAATTAATTATTTAGTTATTGATTAAAAGAATTTTTCGTGATTTTTTTTAATAAATTATCGCTAATAGCTTTATAATTAACATGCCTGATTTTATTTTTTATTGACAATAAATTAGGTGTATCAACAGAAAATCCATCCACACCCAAACCAATAAGCTGATCTGTCATTTTAGGGTCTCCTGCCGCCTCTCCACAAACTTCAACCCATATATTATTTTCATGCGCATTGTCAACAACCATTTTTATCATTCTTAAAATAGCAATATTATTCGGCTGATATAAATCAGATAGTGATGTATCATCTCGGTTAAATACTAATGTATATTGAAGCAAATCATTTGTACCTATGCTAAAAAAATCTACATGTTGGGCTAAAAGATCTGAAATTATTACAGACGAAGGTGTTTCTATCATCGCTCCAATTTTAACATCGTGGTCAAAATGTATATTCTCACATCTTAATTCATCTTTCACTTCATTAATTATTTGCTTTACTTTTATAATTTCAGCAACAGATATAACCATAGGAAGCAAAATTTTTAAATTACCATATGCACTTGCCATCAATAATGCCTTTAACTGAGTTTTGAATAACCCCAAATGTTCAAAGCACAATCTTAATGCTCTAACACCTAATGCCGGGTTTGTTTCTTTAGGCAAAGACAAAAAATTAACATTTTTATCCGAACCAACATCTAAAGTTCTAATAATAACTTCTTTTCCATTTGCGGCCATTAATGTCGATTTATACTCATTAAATAGCTCTTGTTCACTTGGCATTGTTTCTCTGTTCATATATAAAAATTCACTTCTATATAACCCTACACCTTGAGCTCCATAATTTAAAGCTTGGGCAACATCTGCCGAAGAAGTAACATTTGCCATTATTTTAATTTCTTTATTATCTAAAGTAACACATGGAAATTTTATAAGTGATTTTAATTTTTGTTCTTCGTTATTTAAAAACATTTGTTTTTCTTGGTAATTTCGTAATACTTCTTTAGTAGGGTCCATTATAACCTTACCAGTCAGCCCATCTAATATTACTTTCTTTCCATCAAATTTTTCTAAAGGTCCATCTACACCAACTATCATAGGTATTCCCATATTTTTTGCTAAAATAGCCGTATGAGATGTTTTGTTGCCACGTTCTGTAACAATTCCCATTAAATTTTTTCTGTCAACCGAAAGTATCTCAGATGGCATTAAATCTTTAATAAATAAAATACAAGGCTCATTAACATTAATATTAATTTTATTTCTAAAATCTTCATTTAAATTATTAATTAAGCGTTTCATAATATCTTTCACATCATCTGCTCTTTGAGATATGTAACCATCATTTACGCTATTAATAATTTTTATGTAATCTTGAGCTGATTTAAAAATTGCATATTCTGCATTACACTTAAACACCCTAATATAATATTTTATTTTTTCAATAAAATCATTATCTTTAATCATAATTTGATGACTTTTAAAAATCATTGCATCATTTTCTAACATCATGTATGTTGCATCGTCATATAATTTTTGTAGCTCTTCAATTGACCTTTTTTGAGAACAATAAAATTTTTCTATTTCAACATCAATATTATTTACTGTTTTTTGACTAATCCCATCAACATTTTGATTAAAAAAAATGCACTTATCAATAACTATATTATTAAATACAGATATTCCTTTGTAAATTTCCACTTATTCCACCCCACAATTCATTTAAATTCAAATAATATATTGTGATATTGTGTTATAAATTATTTTAATCTTTAGCTATATTATACTATAGTAAAAAAACAATGTCAATCAATTACCGAAAAATTATTTATTTTTTTTACTTTTCAAATTAGTAAAAATTAAAATTACTAATATGCTCACAAAAATAATTGTAGACAATGCATTTATTTCTGGGCTAACTTTTCTTCTCGTCATAGAAAATATTACAATAGGTAATGTTTGTGAAGTTGGACCGCTTGTGAAATAACTTATTATAAAGTCATCAAACGAAAAAGTTAAGCACATTAAAAATCCCGCCACAATTCCAGGCATAATCTCAGGCACAATAACTTTAAAAAAAGCCGAAACTTGGTCACATCCCAAGTCCATAGCAGCATCATATAAATATTTATCTACTTGCCTTACTTTTGGCAAAACATTTAAAATTACATAAGGTGTATTAAAGGTTATATGAGCTAAAATTAATGTTGTAAAACCAAATTTAATCCTAAAAAAAGAAAATAACAACATTAATGAAACACCTGTAACAATTTCTGGGTTAATAATAGGTAAATAAGTTAAACTCATAACTGATGATTTTAAAAATTTATTCATTACATTAATACCTAGTGCTGCAACTGTTCCTATTATCGTAGCAACAACAGAAGAAATAACAGCAACAATAAAAGTGCTAAATAAAGATTTAATAATTACTTGATTATGAAACAATTTAACATACCAATCAAATGTAAAGCCCGTCCACAACGAACGACTCTTAGATTGATTAAAAGAAAATATAATTAAAACCATTATTGGCATATATAAAAAACCTAATACAACACCAATAAAACTACTTGAAAAAATTTTCTTTCTCATAGCAACATATCTTCCTTCCCTTCATTGTCAAATTGGTTCATTACACTCATACACATTAAAATTATAGTCATTAAAACTAAAGCTATGGCTGAACCTAAATGTGGATTATAAGTATTGCCTAAAAACTGAAGTTCAATTAAATCTCCAATTAAAAAATTAGCTCCGCCAC
>CAYPLT010000004.1:0-21184 GCA_964411695.1 uncultured Candidatus Soleaferrea sp. | reverse complement strand
CAGGTGGTCAATCTCCATTATATATTAACTTACAACCAGGGTACATTTCTAACCGCACAAAAATTAATTCTCAAGACTTAAAACAAAAAATTAATTCTTTTAACCCAATATCAATTAAAATAACAGAACAACCACTTGTACTACTTTTTTCAACTCATGCCACAGAAAGTTTTGAACCATGTGACAGAAAATTTTACGATAAAAGGTATAATTCTCGCTCAACAGATAATGATAAAAATGTAACCCACATAGAAGATAAAATTGCAGAGCAATTAATACAAAATGGCATTCCTACAATTGTAGACAAAACTCAACACGACTTTCCATCTTATAATGGTTCTTACAATAGAAGTGCCGAAACAATCAATGAATATCTTAAAAAATACCCTTCAATTAAAGTTATATTAGATATTCATAGAGATGCAATTGAAAGAGAAAACGGAGAAAGAGTAAAACCCATTACCACCATAAATGGCAAAAAAGCCGCTCAAATAATGATTATTAGTGGGTGCGATGACGGAACTATGAACTTCCCAAATTGGGCTCAAAACTTAAATTTTGCTGTTAATTTGCAACAGAAAATAGAAAGCAGTTATCCAACATTAACTAGACCAATATTTTTTTGTTACAGAAAATATAATATGAATATTTGCCCTCAATCTTTATTAATTGAATTTGGTAGTAATTCAAATTCTTTAAATGAAGTTTTGTATTCTGGCGAGCTGATGGGTAAAGCACTTTCTGACTTACTTCACTCTTATGAAAAAAATAATTAACCAAATGTAAATTCACATTCTTTAAATATTTCAAAGGACGTAAAAATGATTCTTCCAAAATCTTTTAAAATTTCTTTTATTACCACAACTATATTTTTATTTACTATTTTTGCCTTTCTTTTAACAGACTATAACACTAAGAATATGAACTTTAAAGATTCTCCATCTATTTTAAAAATAGAAAATAAAACAACCAACTGCTACACTATAGAAATAATTGGTAATAAATATTCATTTGAGCCAATAAAAATAAGCTCAAATAATACTTACAAATATTTTATACGCCCATTAATACCTCAAAAAATAAAATTAATAGAAGACTTTCTTTGCTATTCTTATGCAGCCTATAAAGATCTTATAAACCACAAATACAATTTAGATTATCTAAATAATGTACGCAATATAGCAAATTGATTTTTATTTTTATATTAATCTCTTTTAGAAAAAACACAGCCACAATAATTCTGCCTATATAGCTCATATTCTCTAGAAAGCTCTATAGATTTTTTATACCCTTCTTTTTTCTTGAAATCTGAAAACAAATATTTAACATTATATTTATTTGCCAAATCTTTGCCAATATCATTAATAGTTTGCGCATTTTTATGAGGACTAACAGTTAAAGTTGTTGTAAAATAATCAAATTTATTCTTATATGCCATTTTGGCAGTTGCTTCAAGCCTTAATCTGTAGCATAATTCACATCTTTTGCCACCTTCAGGTTCTAACTCTAAACCCATAGAATTTCTATAAAACTCCATATTACAATATTCGCCCTCAATAAAATTAATTTTGCTATTAAATTCTCCATTCATTTGAATAATTAATTTTTTCTGATTGGCTAATCTTTTTTCATACTCTGCCCGAGGGTAAATATTAGGGTTATAATAAAAAACTGTAATTTTAAAATACTTAATCAGATAATCTAAAACATATGTGCTACACGGTGCACAACAACTATGAATCAATAAAGTTGGATAGTTTATCTCAAATTTTATATCTTCAATAATTTCTTCTAAAATTTTTTGAAAATTAACCAAGTAATCCACCTACTCTAAATATTCCATTTCCATTAAAGAACTATACTCTAAATCAGCTATGATAATATGATCCAATACTTTTACATCTATTTCTGACAAAAAAGAAACAATTTTTCTAGTAGCTAATATGTCATCATGAGATGGATACGATAGACCTGATGGATGATTATGGCACAAAACAACACTAGAAGCTTTATTAACTATAACCTTTTCCATAATTTTACGTTTATCTATGTTCACTCTATCAACAACACCTTCTAAAATTATATCTGCACTTAAAAGATGTTGCTTATTATCAAAAGTCAATAAATATAAAATTTCATGTGAAACATTATAAAATTTAGACCTCATATATTTAGCTATTTGGCAAGTATTTGTAAAAGTGGCATATTGATTACTAACTTTTAAATTTTCAATATATTTAAACAATTGTGGAATAAATGTTATTAAGCTAGCTACATTATTGCCCAGTCCTTTTACCTGCTTAAGTGATTCAAACGATGCATTAAATACATCTATTAATGAACCGTATTCATTAATAAGTTTATGTGCAATTTCATTAGTATCTTTTTGGGGAATACCAAAAAACAATAAATATTCTAATACTTGATGAGGTGGCCAGTGATCTATTCCTTGTTTTACAGCTTGCTCTCTTAACCTTTCTCTATGCCCAATATGTAAATTTTTATTTTCATTTTTGTCCATGTTGTTCGTTTTGTCCTTCCTTATTAATAGCAACTATTAATATTTTACAAATGGTTTCTCACATCAATTTTTTACATCTGACTATAACTAAAATTCAATAATATTTTACATACAACAAACTAGCTTAAAATAGTAGCTTACACATTATGCTATTTGTTCTTCTTTTTTAGTCGACTTTTTACTAAACACAATAACATACAATATGAAACTAACTACACCTATTAACGATACTATTGCTCCTTCTCTTAACCCTGGAGTAAAGTAAGTAAACCTAATATCATTATGCCCTTTATTACATTTTATAGCTATAAATCCAACATTTGCCTTTATAATTTCTGCTGGTTTGCCATTAACTGTAGCAGACCAACCTTTTTCAAACGGAATACTAAAAAACACCAAATTATCTTGCGGTAAATCTATATTACCAGAAAATCCCATTTTATCAATTAACAAATTATTTACAACATTTGCTTGTCTATCTTCTACATCTGAAACAAAGTTATCTTCGTCAAGAGTATCTATAAAAACTTCAATTTCTTCCGGCAATACATCTTGATATTTTTCTATATCTTTATCATCAAGGTACATATACCTAATAAGCGCTTTTCGTCTTTGCTCATAGTTAAGTGTTTTAAAAACAAAATCTCCTATACAATTATTGTAGCAAAAACCAAATGGTATAAAATATTGATTTTCATAAATGTCGAACCCATTCTGAGTATCATAATACACAGCACCTGGAACAAAATTATAAATTTGTTCTTTGGTAGCCTTACCTTCTCTCACAAACAAATATTTTGAAGAAAACAACGAACGAAGTTCATACAAATTAGCTGGCAATCTAGCAGCTACTGTTCTTTTAACGCCAACTTCTAAATAAAAAGATTGTAACGAACCAGGAACTATACTATGAAACCCTTCTATATTTGGCATATCCCAAAACATACCTATATTATCTAAATCTTTATAAGTGTCTATTCTATAAAATTCATCATTTGGTAAATTAACTTTATCTCCAGCATTTATAATATGTTCCATCATAAATTTAGGGTCATTGTCTGTTGAAATATTATTTGACAATTGCTTACCAAAATAAATAAACATAAAAGGGTACACTGTACTTACAACTACAGTACACGCCAAAACTAAAGTTGAAAAAGCATTTGACTTTCTAAATTTATAAACCAAAAACATAAAAACAGCTAAACTTAAAATAGCAATTATAGCATCATTATAAAATTTATATTTATTATCCACAAGTTTAAGAAGCCCCGGTAATAAAAACAAAGCTATAATTAATGCAGACCAATGAATACCCACGTTTAATTTTACCTTGTGATTTTCAAAAGCAATAACTGTAGCTACACACATCATTAAAATAGGCATATAGTACCACCTACAATAATAGCTAAAATTACAAAGCGTAAAAATACTATTTAAAAATGGGAACATAGCCATTATAAATGAAGTAATAATAATATTTTTTATCCACGTTTTTCGCCTTGTCTTAACATATGAAATAACACCAGTAAGACCTACGAATGGCAACCATGCAGACATAGAAGACCATTTAGCAGTATGATACGGCAAAAATGTTGGTCGAGAAGGTAGTTCTGGAGGGAAAAACAAACACTGTAAAATTGCAGGTATTCTATGTGCATCATTATAAAGTAATAAATTCCAACCACTAAGTAAGCTATTAGCACCAACCCTTGTATTTTCTGCAATAGCTATTAGAGATGGATAAACTGCAATACAAGCCATAAGTACGCCAATTATACCCTCAATTAATATGTTCAAAAATTTTTTAAAATCAATATTAACTTTACGATCTGTTAATCTACACAAAATATATATTGCTAAAAACACTGCCTGGCCTATGAACATCCAATAGCTAACAAAACAATTTATAAAAATAGCCAAACAGAAATATATTTTTTTATTATTAACAATTAGTTCTTCTAATGCAATTAACAAAAGAGGGAAAAAAATTACAGCTTCATGAAATTGGTTAAAAAATATATTTGATACTATAAATCCAGAAAAAGCATACAATATTCCACCTAAAATTGCATATCTTTTATCTTTTACAAACCGTTTAACATAAATGTAAGCAAAAATTGAAGCTACTGTATGTTTTAAAATTAATAAAGGACCCATTAAATAAGGAACCATCCAATTTGGGAATGGCAATGTTAGCCAAAAAAACGGACTTGTCAACAAATAATATGTATAGGAACTTATGAAATTTACACCCATTTCTGTAGACCAGTTCCAAAATATATCACCACTTCTCATACAACGGTGTGCAAGTTGATAAAAAGGTATTTGTTGCACATTAAAATCACCTAAAAAAATAAAGCAACCATTATCTATAATAATAAGTGGCACAAAAATTAGTAATGAAATAATAAAAGAAATAATTATACAAATTTTAAGCCCTTGTTTACTATCAATTTCACGTTCTAATAAACTTTCTTTAAGATTCATAACGACTCCTCACTAAATAATGTTAAAACCCAATGTTATCAATATTTTTATATATTTAATTATGAAAACTAATTTATTTTAAAGTTACTATTGTTACACCATCTTCACCTTCTCCGTAAATGCCTAATCTATAGCTTTTAACATGTTTATCTGATTTCAAATAATTCGCAACAGCTGTTCTTAATATTCCAGCACCTTTGCCATGCACAACTCTAATAACACTTAGCCCCATTAATACTGCATTATCTATAAATCTTTCAAGATCTAAAATAGCTTCATCAACAGTCTGCCCTATTAAATTTATTTCTGTTTCAACTTTTGATTCTAACTTTTTATTAAAATTTTTATTAACTACAATTTTAGATTGTAATTTACCTTCTTTAATTTTAGCCAAATTAGATTTGTGTACTTTGCTTTTTATGCTACCAACCTGGACCAAATAATAACCATTTGAATCTTCATTTCTTAAAACAATACCCTTTTGACCCAGATCTACAATTTTAACTTTATCACCAGATTGAATTTTCTCATTATATACAATTTCATCTTTAATACTATTTTTTACATCCAAATCAGAAAAACGATTCAATTT
Source organism: uncultured Candidatus Soleaferrea sp. (assembly GCA_964411695.1). Lineage (GTDB taxonomy): Bacteria > Bacillota > Clostridia > Oscillospirales > Ruminococcaceae > RGIG8779. The sequence goes on along the minus strand of CAYPLT010000004.1, from coordinate 15,581 downwards.
TTTGAACTTACTTTTAATTTGAGAGCTTACACTATAAGCTATTTTATAAAAATCTTCATCATCTTTCTTTTTGATGGCTTCATTGAGTTGAGCTAAAATTTGCTGAGCTTCATTTTGCGTTTCTACAATAATTTTGTCTGCTTTTTCTCTGGCTTTTTTTAGTTCTTTATTTTTATTTTCTTCGATTTCTTGTTTTTCTAAAATAAGTTCATTTTTACTAATTTCAATTTGTGTTCTTAAATCATCAATTTCCTTTTTTTGCTTTTCAATCTCATGTGTTTTATGTTCTATTTCAGCTAAAGCATCTTCGAATTTATTTGTCTCATCACTAATAATAGATTTTGCTCTATCTAAAACACATTCATCAAGACCTAGTCTTGTACAAATTAAAAAAGCATTAGACTTACCTGGCATACCTATTCTCAACTTATAAGTTGGTTTTAATGTTTTAACATCAAATTCACATGATGAATTTATTACTCGATTGGTCTTTAACGCATACAACTTTATTTCTGAATAATGTGTAGTTGCAATAACTTTAGAGCCTTTTAATCTAAATTCTTCTAAAATAGAAATAGCTAAACTTGCTCCTTCAATTGGGTCTGTTCCTGAACCAAGCTCATCTACTAAAACTAACGTTCTGTTATTCGCTTGTTTTAAAATAGAAATAATATTTACCATGTGCGCAGAGAAAGTAGATAAACTTTGCTCTATACTTTGCTCATCACCAATATCCACTAACACATCTTCAAAAACAGCAACTTCACTTCCATCACAAGCCGGTATCATCAAGCCACTCATTGCCATCAAAGTTAATAAACCTACAGTTTTAAGCGCAACAGTTTTACCTCCAGTATTAGGCCCTGTAATAATTAAATCGTCAAATGTATAACCTAAATTTACGTCTATTGGCACTACTTTTTTAGCATCTATTAACGGATGCCTTGCACTAATGAAATTAATCTTCCCTTCCTGATTTACCTTAGGTGCCACTGCATTCATTTTTAAAGCCAGCTTAGCTTTGGCAAAATACAAATCTATAAATAAAAACGATTTATAACTCTGCGTTATTTCTTGAGTATATAATTTTACTTCATTTGTTAGCTGATTCAATATTTTGTTAATTTCTTCAACTTCTTGATTTTGTAAGATTTTAATTTCATTGTTAATATCTATTACTGAAACTGGTTCAATAAACAAAGTAGAGCCACTGGCCGAACTGTCATGCACTAATCCTTTTATTTCTGATCTATATTCTGATTTTACAGGCACAACATATCTTCCATCTCTCATGGTAACAATTGGGTCTTGCAAACATTTTTGGTAAACTGATGATTTTATTAAATCATTCAAACTGTCTTTAACTTTGCCAGATTTCGCACGAAGTTTAGCTCTTATATCAAACAAATCTCTACTTGCATCATCTGCAATTTCATCTTCCGACAAAACAACAGAATCTATATGAGTTTTTAATTCTTTTAGAAAGATTAATTTATTAAATAAATAATCTATACTTGTATTTTTATCTTCACTTTGCCTCTTCCATTTAATTAGATGACTAATATTATTTAAAAAATCAGAAATTAACCTAAATTCTTTTAGCATTAATTGTGCTGATATTTTTATTTTATCTAAAATATTATACATATTAAACTTAAAGTTTATTTCTGGACAACAATAACTTATAGACAATTTATAGGCATCATCAGTTTTTTGAATTTCTTCTGTTACCAAGTCGAAATTACTTCTTGGCTTTAATCTTGTTATCATTCGCTTTGTTTCTTCACAAATTGCTTCGTTTTTTAATAACTCTAAAATTTTATCAAATTCAACAGCTATTAAACATTTGTTATTATTTTCTATCATTTTATATTACTTTACCTTCATTAATAAATTATATAGCAAAATCTTCTTTATTATATTTAGGCAACTTATGGTTAACTTTATGCGGTTTCCTTTTCAATGGGTCATAATCAAATTTTTTACAACAAAAAGATGGTGAAACGACGCCTAACTTAACACATAAAATCATTCCATTTTCCGATTTGCTACCATTGCAACAATACTCACAAGCTGGCTCTATATTATTCCCAAAAAGTTTATTAACCAATTTTATTCACCTATTTCTAAAACTAAATTTAAAATAAATTCACATTCATTCTTTTATATTATCTTCTAATATTAGAAACTAAAAACTCTACCAAAAACCAAAACAACTGAATTAACAGTAATCTAGTAAATGTTATTGAATAAATAACATTTAAAAATATAAAAGTAACAATTAAACAGCTAGTTAATACAAAACTTAAAAATTCCACCATAGAAGCAATATTAAAACATTGTTTTATCTTCAAGCATTCTACAATAGATGTAATAACACTATCTGCTCTTTCATTATGTAAAATTCCTATTTCACAACTATTAATTTCATTTTTTTCATCAATTGTAACTTCTCTGATGAAATTTTTATTTACATTATAGATACAACTTATGTCCTCTGCCGATATAAAAGGTTCTTTTAAACAAATTGATAATTTAAAATCATTTTTTTCAACTAACTTTAATGAATTTTTAATTTCACTAAACGGCGTTACTTTAATTAAAAACATTGCCGTCAAATATCCATCTATTGCCACATATAAAGTTTTCAAACTTTTATCTTCAACAATTGCTGCAGAAAGATTAATATATTTACTTGGTATTACAATATTATTATCTAAAAGATAATCACTAGTACCCAAAATAACATTTTTATTGTCAACTAATCCAGTAATTCCATTAACAGATTTCTCAATATTAGATACTTCTTTTATCAAAGATCTTTTGTTACCTATTATGTCCAAAAAAACTTTAGCTATTAAAGACCTAGATTCAAGCAATAAACTAGATATATCAATTATAGAATCATTAATTTTATTATAATCAAAAATTTTCATTTTAATTAATTTAAAATTATCGCTATTAAAAAATTCATTATTGTCAATAATTATATCATGGCAATCCTTAACTTTGTCAATAGCTGAATATTTATATAATAAAATATTTTTTTTAAATAATTTTTTTTCAAACCTACTAATTATATATTTAAAACCAAAATCTTTAGATAACGGATACGCTACTACTAAACAGCAACATACACTACTAATTACAGTATATAAATTATGACTAACAAAAAAAGCAATAATTCCAACTAATAAACAAAAAATTAATATCAAATATATGTATAAACTTTTGGTATACAGTCCATAACCACATTCATCATAACAAAGCTTACCTTTATTACTTAATGTTTGGTCTTCTGAAAAACACATAATATTATCTTCATCAGGTGCTAGCATATTTTTAAATTTAGCATATTTAACACTTTTTAAAATATCATCACTATGGTATGAAATAAACCTAGACCTCAATTTCATTATTTTATTTAACTTACATTGCGACATTCTACGAAATAATAAAGCTAAAATTATAGATGGAGTATATAATCCAGTTAATGTATCAACTTGATTATTAAAAATTGAAAACGTGCTTTGAATTATACCTGTAATGCACATCATAGACAGCAATGCATCAAAAGAACCTTTAGCTTTTACCATATATCTAAATCCATTGATAATTAAGTCACTACAACTAATGCCAGCAATTATAAGTGAAATTAAATTTAAAATTGCTCCCAAATTAACTGTGCCATAATTAAAATCATAAAAAGCTGATGAAAATAAAACTACTAATGAAGTTATTAATGCTAGAACTATTATGGAAGTTTTAAAAATTAAAAATTTTTTATTTTGTTTTAAAATTTCAAAAATTTGTTGTTGATTTAATTTTTCATCCTCTTCTTGGTCACTTAAATCTTCTGTATTTAAATAATCATATTTTATTCTTTTACTTTTTTTAAAAAAATTACTTATAATATTATCTTCCTTATTGTCTTCTTCATTATAAATTAAAGATTCATCTATTAATATGTCATCTTTAGCATAATTTATGTGAACCGAAAAATTTTCATCATCTTTTTTTGCAACATTTTGTTGTTCATCATTAGTATCTTTAACATGTTTACTTTGATCTTCTTTTTTTAAATAAACTGTATTTTCACCTATTGTTATATCATTCTTAGCAATATCATATAAATTGTTTTCCAAACTATTTTTCTTTTTTTTATTTTGAGCTTCCTCTATAATGTCATCTAAATTAAAATTTAAATCACTTTTCAATTTTCCACCAACTTTAAATCCTTCAACTTTTAAATATTAATACTCTTAATTAAATTGAATACGTTGCCGTGCAACCTCATACATAAAAACCCCTGCCGCTACTGAAGCATTTAAGGAATTTATTCTACCGTTAACTGGCAACGAAACTACAAAATCACAGCGTTCTTTAACCAATCTGCTAACTCCTTGACCCTCTGACCCAACAACAACAGCCAACGACCCTTTATAATCAAATTTTACATAGCTTTCTCCACATGCTTCTAAACAATAAACCCAAACACCTTGCTCTTTAAGAAAACTAATTGTTTCAGCTAAATTAGCCACCCTAACTATCGGTATCGATTTACAAGCTCCAGCAGAAACCTTCATAACTACAGGAGTAATGCCTACATTATGTCTTTTAGGTATAATTACGCCATGTGCCCCAACAACCTCAGCAGTTCTAATAATTGCCCCCATATTATGTGGATCTTTGATTTTATCTAAAATTATAATAAACGGCACTTCATCTTTTTGTTTGGCCAATTGAAAAATATCTTCCAGTTCACTATAATTATAAGCCGCTACAACAGCCACAACATTCTGATGATTTTCATTTAATGATATAGTATTTAATTTCTCTTTAGAAACATTTTTAATCAGCACATTTTTTTCTTTAGCCATAGATATAATTTTAGCAATACTACCTCCTTCAGAAGTATTCCCTATTAAAATTTTATCTATAGGATGGTTAGATTTTAATAGCTCAATAACTGGATTTCTTCCGTAGACAATATTTTCATCTTTTTTATTTCTCATAACTTAAAAATAAATCCTCATCATTAATTCAAAAATATTTATTATTCATCTTCACTACTAATAACTGTCTTATACTTGCCTACTCTAAATTTGTTCCGACCATAGGCCATAATCGGCTTAAATAGCTCACCAGTAGTTGGAGGAGTCCAAGTAATAGCATCTGCACCGGCATTTATTGTGTCAATCACAGTTTTTGATGTTGGACCTCCTGTAGCTATAACCGCTATATTAGGGTATTTAGATTTAATTTTATCAACCACAAAAGGTGTGTCAACAGACGCAGATACATTTAATATTAAAGCTCCAGCATCAATTCTACCATTTATATCATCTTGATGAGAGGCTATTGTAACGACTACTGGAATATCTATTTTTTGAGCTACCGACTCAACTAACTCATTTGAAACCGTAGCATTTAAAACCACGCCTATTGCACCTTGGAACTCAGCATGCAACGCCAAATTTAAAACACGATTTTTATCAAACGTACGACAACCACCTATTCCACTAAAAACTGGAACATCAGCTGCCATAATAACGGATTGTGTTATAATTGGTTGAGGAGTAAACGGATAAACAGCTAAAATTGCATCAGCATTAACATTTTTGATTATAGCCACATCTGTTGAAAAAACTATTGATTTAATACTTTTTCCAAATATCTTTATGCCATTAACTTGATTAATTTCAGAAGGAACTTCCAAAAAATTATTTCTTAAATTTCCTTTGATTTCTGGAATCGAATTTTTTTTCATAGTAATTCACCATTAACTTTTCATTATTTTATATTAATAATTTTTGCCACAACAATGCTTATATTTTTTGCCACTTCCACATGGACACAATTCATTTCTACCTACTTTTTGACCTTTTTTAACAGGCTCTGCTTTTACTTCGCTGTCACCAACAGATGTTATCATATTTTCTACAGGTTTAGATGGTGGTATTGATGGCGCAACAATAACATTTGCTTTTTCTTTTATTTCTTCTTCAGTTTTTATTTCTACGCCATCGCTAACAACTTCTTCTTTCACATGAACCATTAAAAGCATTTTAACTGTATTGTCTTTAATAGATTTTATCATTTGGTCAAACATCTCAAAGCCTTCAAGCCTATATTCTATAATTGGGTCTTTCTGAGCATAAGATCTTAAATAAATGCCACGTTTAAGCTCTTCCATTGCATCAATGTGATCCATCCATAAATTATCAACATGTCTTAGTAGTACCATTCTTTCAATCTCTTGAAGAATTTCAGCACCTATTTCAGATTCTTTTTCTTTATATCTTGCCTGAGCTTTTTCATGCAATAAATTAGAAACATCAACTTTCTCAAGATCTTCGATTTCTTCTTCTGTATATTTCAAATCTCCATCATCAGTAACCCAACCTAAGAAATAATCTTTAAGACCAATGAGATTCCAATTATCTTTATTGTCATCTTCAGGTAAATATAGCGCAACAGCATCATCAACTACATCTTTAATCATTTGCTCTATACTGTCATGTATGTTCTCTCCATTTAATACTTTCGAACGTTGATCATAAATAATTTCTCTTTGACGGTTCATAACATCATCAAATTGCAAAACATTTTTTCTTATACCGAAGTTGCGACCCTCAACCTTTTTTTGTGAACTTTCTATGGTTCTAGAAAGCAATTTTTCTTCTATTGGTGTGTCTTCATCAATGCCCAATCTATCCATAATAGCTTTCATTCGGTCTCCGCCAAATAATCTTAATAAGTCATCTTCTGGAGAAAGATAAAACCTTGTTTCACCTGGGTCTCCCTGTCTACCAGACCTACCACGAAGCTGATTATCAATTCTTCTAGATTCATGCCTTTCTGTACCAATTATGAACAATCCACCTGCATCTTTTACCTTTTGAGCTTCTTCTTTTAGTTCATCCTTATGTTTTTGTAAAAGTGAACTATACAACTTACGAGCTTCTAAAACTTCTTCATCTGTTGTTTCAGAAAATCCAGTAGCTTCGTTGATTATACTATCTTCAATATTTTTCTTTTTCATATCATGTTTAGCCAAAAACTCTGCATTCCCACCAAGCATTATGTCGGTACCACGTCCTGCCATGTTTGTAGCAATGGTAACCGCTCCCAACTTACCCGCTTGAGCTATAATTTCAGCTTCTTTTTCATGGTACTTTGCATTTAAAACATTATGTTTTATACCACGTTTTTTCAACATGCTACTTAACATTTCAGATTTTTCAATAGATATTGTTCCTACTAAAACAGGTTGACCTTTTTCATGGCACTTTTTAATAGCCTCTATAACAGCATTATACTTACCATTTTGAGTTTTATAAACTGCATCAGGGTAATCTATTCTAATTACAGGTTTATTTGTTGGAATCTCAACAACATCTAATTTATAGATATGCCTAAATTCATCTTCTTCAGTTAAAGCTGTTCCTGTCATCCCAGAAAGTTTGTTATATAACCTAAAATAATTTTGGAATGTTATTGTTGCTAATGTTTTAGATTCACGTTGAACTTTTACATTTTCTTTGGCTTCAATAGCTTGATGTAATCCTTCGTTATATCTTCTACCTTGCATTAATCTTCCAGTAAATTCATCAACAATAATAACTTCATCATCTTTAACAACATAATCTATGTCACGCATCATAACACCATTAGCCTTAATTGCTTGGTTAATATGATGTTGCAATGTCATATTTTCAGCATCCATTAGATTTTCCAAATTAAAATATTGTTCAGCTTTTTTTACACCGTCTTTGGTTAAAGTATCCGTTTTAGCTTTTTCGTCAACTATATAATCTGCATCCATATAGTCGTTGTCTTCCTTATCATCAAGTTCTGCAACTTTAATGCATTTTAAAGTTTTAGCAAAATTATCGGCCAATTTATATAAGTCCGTTGATTTGTCTCCTTCACCAGAAATAATTAAAGGTGTCCTTGCTTCATCAATTAAAATAGAGTCAACTTCATCGACAATAGCAAAATTATTACCACGCTGAACCATATCTTTTTTAGAAGAAACCATGTTATCTCTTAAATAATCAAAACCAAACTCATTGTTAGTTCCATAAGTAATATCTGCTGCATAAGCATCTCTTCTTTGCTTTTTATTTTTTCCATGTACAACTACATCAACTGTCAAACCTAAAAATTTATATATTTTACCCATTTGGTCGCTATCACGCTTAGCCAAATAATCGTTAACTGTAACTATATGCACTCCTTTGCCACTCAATGAATTAAGGTAAGCAGGTAAAGTAGCTACTAAAGTCTTACCTTCACCTGTTTTCATTTCTGCAATTCTCCCTTGATGTAGCACTACACCACCAATAATTTGAACAGGAAATGGTCTCAACCCCAAAACTCTGTCAGCTGCTTCAACGCATACCGCAAAAGCATCTGGCAATATGTCATCTAATGTTTCACCGTTAGCTAATCTTTCTTTTAATTTAGGTGTCATTGCCTTAAGTTCTTCATCTGTCATTGATTTATATACATCTGCAAGTGCAATAACTTTATCTTTAATGGGGTAAATTCTTTTTAACTCTCTTTTAGAATATGAACCAAATAATGTTTTTAAAATACTCATCGTTGTTATCCTCTTCCTAATAATATTATTTTCTACTTACTGGTATGTAATAATTATATACTTATATTTTAACTCATTTGACGTCGGATGTCAAACTTATTATTAATTTATTTTCACATTTTACTTCCATTAAATTATTTTTTATGATATAATTTTTTTAGCTAATAAAATTATAAGGAGTAAAAAATTGATTAATGTATTATTTGTTTGTATGGGCAACACATGCCGTAGTGTAATGTGTGAATATATATTTAAAAATATGCTCAAAGAAAAAAATTTACTAAATAAAATAAGTGTAAATAGCTGTGGAATTTGCGCTTTTAACAACAACCCTGCTGCCGAAAATGCAATAAAAGTTATATCAGTATTTGACCCAAACATAATTAATCATCAGGCTAAAATTTTAACAATAGATTTTTTAAGAACATCTGATTATGTTTTTGCATTAGACCACACAATTTTAAATTACATAATACAAAATTTTGAAGTTAATGACGTATGTAAAATAAACTGTATAAACTCTAAAGGTATTCCAGACCCTTATGGACTTTCTTTGAGTGTTTATCAATCCTCTGCAGAAGAAATAAAAAAATCTTTAAAAATTATTCTTGACAAGATGATAAAAGATGAAAATCTTTAATATAAATTTAACAAATATAAATTTTTTTCTAAATCAACTAATTGATTTAGAAAATAGAAGTTTTTCTACGCCTTGGTCAAAGCAAGCATTTTATGATTCTTTAAACAACTCAAATTTTTTATGTTTTGGTGCTTTAACAGAGTGTGAACAATTAATGGGTTACGTAAGCTTGTATGCTATATCAAATCAAATATTCATAAATAATCTAGCTGTATTTGATGAATTTAAAAACCAGGGGGTCGCTTCTGCGCTTTTAAAACATATCATAGAAAAATCCAAGGCTGACTTAGCAGAATTCATTACATTAGAAGTCAGAGAATCAAATTTACCGGCTATTAACTTATATAAAAAAATGGACTTTACAAAAATAGGAGTAAGAAAAAATTTTTATTCTATGCCTTCAGAAAACGCGTTGATTTTTACCATTATGCTATAAAATCAACATTATTTCGAAAGAATTAAACAAAAAAACGAAAGGATGTTTTTAATTGTCAACTCAAAAAAAGCAAAATTTTTTAATGGGGTCTGTAATTTTAATTTCTTCAACTTTAATAGTTAAAATAATTGGCGGATTTTTTAAAATTCCGCTACATAATTTAATAGGCGCTGTAGGTATGGGCTATTTTAGTACAGCATACGCCCTTTTTAACCTTGTGTATGCGCTTTCAATTGCCGGATTACCAATGGCTGTTGCAAGAATGGTTGCCAAATCTGCTGCCAATCAATCTTATAAAAACATAAGAAAAATTTTAAGAATTTCTACAGTCGGTTTTTTAATTACTGGATTAATAGGTTCTGCATTAATGATGTGTCTTTCAAAAACTTATGTAAATAACTTCACTAATAATCCAGATGCTTATTGGTGCTCTGTTGTTATGGCACCTTCTATTCTATTTTGTTGCATTTCTAGCGCTTACAGAGGATATTACGAAGGCTTACAAAATATGTACCCCACTGCAATAGCTCAAGTAATTGAAGCAATTTTTAAATTGTTGATTGGTTATTTAGCCGCCTGGTATATTATGAAGCTTGGTTGGCAACAATATTATCAAAGTGGCATTGTGTTCGGCGAAGCAGTCAAAAATATTTACGACGCAGAAAACACAATTTTAAAATTTGCTTCTGCTGGTGCCATATTTGGCGTTACAGTCAGTACATTTTTAGGCGCTTTATATATTTATTTGCTTCACAAAATTAAAGGTGATGGAATCACTAAAGCTCATCTCCTTGCTTCTCCTGTGGCAGATTCTACTAAAAACATAGGTCGACAATTGTTACAAATTTCAATTCCTATCTGTTTAGCTTCCGCCGTAATGAACATTGCCGCTTTCATCGACACAAAAACAATGGTAACACGTCTGACTTTAGCATTAACTAAAAATTCAAACGCTTTACTTTCCCAATATAATGGATTGATTCCTGCTCAAATGAAGTTGTCACACATACCTAATTTTTTGTACGGTGCATATAGTGGCATGTCAATTAACATATATAATTTAATACCTTCTTTTACAACTGCATTTGCCATTAGTATTTTGCCAGCTGTAACAACGGCTGTTACAAAAAATGACAGGCATTCATTAAAACAAAATGTTGAATGTGTTTTAAGAGTAACAAACTTATTATGCGTTCCATCATCAATGGCATTAACGGTTTTAGCAAAACCAATTCTCATGGCTTTATATGGTTCAAGAGCAAACGAAGCAGCGATAGCTGTTACATCTTTAAGAATACTTGGAATTGCAGCTTTATTTGTTTCTTTAACCATGCCAATAAACAGTATGTTGCAAGCAATAGGTAAAATTAACACGCCAGCAAAACTGATGATAATAGGTGTAATCTTCAAATTATTAATTAATAATTATTTAATTTCCATTCCTGCAATAAACATAAAAGGTGCACCAATAGGAACAATTGTTTGTTATGCTATTGTGGTCATACTTGGTTTAAGATGTTTACTAAAGAGTATTAATATTGATATAAATATAAAAAGCGTTTTTATTAAACCCATAATTGCTTCTGCTATTTGTATTGCAAGTGCACACCTTTCTTTTGAACTCTTAAGCAAAATAAAGCCACTAGTTAATATTCGTTACGGGTTAGTGGTTTTGTTAATATCTATTATTATTGCAGTTATTATTTATGTAATTTCTCTAATTTTATTGAATGCTCTAGAGCGCGATGATATAAATATGCTACCCGGTGGCAAAAAAATAATAAAAAGACTTGAAAAATATCATTTTTTAGGTTAATATATATTACAGGAGTGTTAATTGAATTTAATTAAATTCAATTGCATATCTTAAATCAACATTTTATTTATTTCATAAACAATACTATTAGAAAGGAGTTTTAAGCTATTGCTGTATAATACAATAACTTATTATACATACTAGCGAAAATTAATTATGACAAAAACAGATATAATTAAAATGGCTGCTTCTGAATGTAACATAACTAAGAAAGACAGCGAACAAATAGTTAATAAAGTTTTTGAATTAATGGAACGCGGTTTAAAAGATGGCGACAAAATCAATATCGCCGGTTTTGGTATCTTTTCTGTTAAAGATCGTCCTGAAAGAAAAGGTGTAAACCCAAGGACAAGAGAAGAAATTACTATTCCGGCTTCTAAAAACCCAGCTTTCAAAGCTTCTAAAACTTTAAAAGACAACTTAAATTAATTAATAAATATCCCCCGTATAACAACGGGGGTATTTCATTTATAAAGTGAACAACCCATGCGATTAGGCGTGGGGTTATTTTATGCAACAAAAAAAGGCTGTAAACAGCCTTTTTTTTGCCTAGAACTTAACTTATCTTAATTTTTTCAAATTCATTAATCAAATCATCTAACGTATAATTCATTAATGTTTTGTTATTTTCGTCACTGTCCATCATTCGCATAACTACGGCCGCAAGATTCATATTATAAATTCCATCTTTGTCTATTTGTGTTTTAGCTTCATCTTTGTATAAAATACTATCGAAGATATCCGCTTGTTTTACATAGCCATGGCTGTACAGTTGCTTACCCAAACTTTGAATTAATATAAGAATATTATCTGAATTAATACATTTTGCAAAATCAAAATTATTATCTATTGCATATCGGCTATATAAGAAGTCTATAATAATTGAGCGTTTTAAATCATCTTTGCTTAGATTAGACGCATAATTATCAGCTAGTATGGTAGAAGCTAAATTTTTTGCTGAATAATATGGTATGTAATTTTCAATATATTTTAAGCGATAAGTCAAAACATCGTTAACAGCATTTTTTATTTCACTAATATTATTAGAACAAATTGCTGTTTTAGCTTTATTCATTGTCGCTATAACCTTATTGGCTTCTGTTTGATTACCTGATTTTAAAAAGTTTATAATCGAATCTAGACAATATGTGTCCATTAAATTTGAAAAATTAGAAATTATTTGTACTTTGGTTTTTTCATCAATGACTTGTGTTTGTGGTTGAAGATTCTGTTGTTCTTCGCCATTTAATATTTCCAATTCATGGTCGTGAGATAGACCAGACCCTCCAAATGTATTAACGGTTTGAGCCGATTGCAATGCTGATTGAATCATACCTATTTCGTAATTTAAGTCTTTTTCTTCAACATCATTATCATTATATTTTAATATCAAGTTGTTATCAAGTTTATTTATATCATCTTGTTGAATAGCTATCTTTGTTGTAGTTGTTATATTTTGTCCATTAAACCGGTTGCCATTAATCATATTAAACCATTGTTCAATATCTTGATTATATTCCTCATAGTCTTTATCATATTGTTCCTTATATCTGGCAATTGATTTGCTGTTTTGTGCCTCTTGCAAAGCTTGGCTTACATTGTTGTTCAATTCTCGAACCTTCATCAATAATTCGGTCACCGCATTATTGTAGATTTTGAAGTTAACTAAGTTATTGGACAGGTCTTTATATTGATATTTGACAAATTTTACAATATTATATTGGCGTGAGCGCATCATAGTGTTAATGTTGTCAGATACTTGCTCGAGCTTCTTCTTAGCTTCTTCTTCCTTACGAGCTTTTTGTTGTTGTTTTTCAATCTCTTTTTCATTTAGTTCTTGAATTTTACTTTTTATTGCAGGCATGTATAGTAAACATTCTGAATATAGTGTTTTAATACGAATCGTTTGTTGTTCTTTTGCAGTCGATTCCAATTTGTTTAATTGCTCGATATCAGAAATTATTGATTCTACTTTATTGTAATAATCATTCATGTTTCTTCCTTGATATTGAGTTTTAATAAAGTCAGTTCGTGATTGAGCAGATAAGTTCGTGAACATCTTAACTATACCTGATAATTCTTTGTTAATGTCGTCAACCTTGACTAGTGAACATAATTTTTGATTTACCTTGATAATAGTGTATTCCACAGTTCTTAGATCTTGTTTTACATTGTTAGCTTTTACTTGTACACTATTGTGATTATACTTTTGTCTAATTTCTTCTAATTGCTTAATACTGTTATTTACTTCCTCTTTATCTTTTTCAGATAATGATTCATATAGGGTATGATTTGTAGGTTTAACGAACTTATTGGGAGCACCATTTTTTGTTATAAATGCATCAATTGTTGTTGTTAATTCATTAATTGTTGTTGTTAATGCATCTTTTTTTGTTGATTTATCATCTTCTTTTGTTGATTTATCATCTTCTTTTTTATTAGACAATTTTGTATTTAATGCTTCAATATATTGTTTAGTATTTTTAAATGTTTTTTGGTAAGCTTCTCTCTTCATGCTTTCATTTAAAAACTTTCCTAAGTTTGGGTATAATTCGTTTTGTTGCGATATGCACTCATTATACGTTCTATATATTGACTGCACTAATTTTACACATTCCTCTTGTTCTGATATACCGATAACATTAAATTGTTTTGTTGTTTCTTTGCCTACAAATATATTGCTACAATTGTTTCGCGTTATATCTGCTTCACTTGCAATGTTTGCAAAATTTAAAACTTGTTTTATTGCACATATTGTAGAATTTGGCGTTTTTGCTGTAAATAAATTACTAAAGTCATCTGCTTGTTGTCTAGATGTTGATTCTTTATTTAATATTAATAATTGATTTCTCAAAGCAGCAATATTTTTATTTAAATCTGCCCTAAAATCGTATTTTACCTCCTGGATTGTCTTAAAATATGCTGTTTCATTTGCTGTTGCTGATGCTGTTGTTGATTTTTGTGCTGATTTTTGTGCTGATTTTTGTGCTGATTTTTGTGCTGATTTGTTTATTTTGTTGAATTTAAAATTTCCTGAGTTTATTTGTGAGAATAATGATTTTGGTGCTGGTGGTGGTGCTGGTAGTCCTGCTGGTGCTGGTGCTGGTAGTCCTGCTGGTGCTGGTAGTCCTGCTGGTGCTGGTAGTCCTGCTGGTGGTGGTGCTGGTAGTCCTGCTGATTCTGATGATGTCGCAATAATCTGACTTTTTTTACTTTTTGCATCTTCTATTTGATTATCCAATATATTTTTAGAAAATTCATTTATATAATTCATTAAAACTTTCATACTGTTAATGTCGCTACTCTCCATATCCTTACTACTCATTTTAAAAGAATTTTTGATAATGTTATTAATCGTAGCTTCTGTGTTGTTTTCAAAATTTGAAATGACTTCATTTAATTGTTCTTTATAAATACTTGATGTATCATTTTTTTTATTACTTTTTATATAACTTTTTATATAACTATAAAGAAATTTTATTTTACCTTCCAGATCGCTGTCGTCAAAAAAGCTTTCAAATTTATCGTCTGCGGTACTTTTTAAATCTACAACTATATTGGCCTCTCTTTCGTTATCTGTTTCATAATATGCATCTAAGTTGCTAATCACTTTTTCAAATTTGTCTGATATGCTTGAATTATTTGATAACGCTTTGTTCCCTGCTACTGTAAATAAATAGGTATTCTTTTGATTTTTTATTTCTTGTAATAAATATTGGGAGTTTCCATGAGTTCTTGACATTTCAAAGAATAGTATATCCAGAAATGGTTGTAATGCTTGTTTTTTTGTAACAACAAGCTCACCCCATTCTTTGTTTTTATACGCTTCTGATAATTCCTGATGTTTTTCTATAATGTTTAAAGTATTTTTTTTGAATTCATCATAAAAATAACCAATAGATGCTCCAATTTTAGATACAGTTAAAGAATCCGTCATTGAATTATACATTTGTATATATTTTGTGTCTTTTTTTGTGTCTTTTTTAGCCTTTAATAATTGTTCTTCTATACCCTCTACAGTTCTATTTTTATCTGATTTTTTTTCCAATTTAATGCCACTAACCTCTGACATCAATGCATT
>CAYPLT010000003.1:18845-25606 GCA_964411695.1 uncultured Candidatus Soleaferrea sp. | reverse complement strand
GGCAACATAAAATGATTTTTAAACTTTTTAATCATACTTTCAACATCAAGTTAATAATGGTATTAAATAAATTATATCATTAATTAATAATAAATTCAAATAGTAATATAACGCAAAAAATGCGTTGCCAATATGCTCTTTTAAGGCAATATTGACAAAAAATACAGAATTAATCTACAACAATATTGGTTGAATCTGCTTATAATCTAATGCTTGGTTAATAGCTAACTTTGTTTTTGTAAAATCAGCCACAATAGAACATGGTTTATTCACGTAATCATCTTGCCTCATAGGTATGAAAAAGATATTTTTTTGATTCAATAACAATCCTATATTTTTAGCAGATGCCGAAAGACCATCATTAGTAGAAACTCCTATTAAAACCGGTCTTTGATTTCTAAGATGTGATTTAGTAGCCATAGTTACTGTAGTATCTGTAATACCAGAAGCTAATTTACCAAGCGTATTACCAGTACACGGAGCAATCACTAAAATATCTACCAATTTTTGAGGGCCTATTGGCTCTGCTTCTGTAATTTTAGTAATAATTTGTTTATTACACAAGTTCTCCAACTTTTTCATATGCTCTCTAGCTTCACCAAACCTCGTGTCAATACTAAATGCATTCAATGACATAATCGGGTAAATATCATAATCGTCATTAACCAAATCTTCTATTACTCCAAAAATTTTATTAAACGTACAAAACGAGCCACAAATTGCAAAACCAACCCTTGCTTTCATAATAAAAAAACCTCCAAAAAATAAATTATATCTATTGTTATTCGTTATTGTATTTTTTATTCTATTTTAAATTTTTTGAAGTTTTAAAAGTAAGTTTTTTAAAAATAATATATCAATAATTAACATTAAAATTCAATTAAAATATTATCAATAACTTTTTTAATTATCTCACCTGACGTTTTAGGTGCAACTTTACCAGGCAAAGCTAAAGCCCATTCCACCTTCTTGTTCATTTCTTTAGCTTTTTCAAAATCTACTCCGCCAGGTTTAGATGCTAAATCAATAATCAAACATTCATTACTGATATTTTTCAAAACACTTTCATCTATTATCAAGCTAGGCACAGTGTTAACAATTAAATCTTGTTCCTTAACAATATCTGAAAGATTATTAATATATGTTGCTCTGCATCCGTAAACTTTAGCGTATGTTAAATCTTCAATTTTTCTAGCTACAACTGTGACATTCGCCTGTAAAGCTTTTAAAATTTTAGCCATAGCTTTAGCTACTCTTCCAAAACCTGTTACTAAACAATTAGACCCATAAATAGTAATAGGAAGATTTTTCATTGCAATTTCTACAGCTCCTTCAACTGTTGGCACTGCATTTAAAATGGCTAATTCTTCTCTTGCAAAATAATCAATTATTTTTATATTTTTCTGCTCAAACATTTCTTTAATATTTTGAGAAATAGCTCCACCTAAAACAATTTTTTCAGAAGATATTTCTTTGATAATCTCTTGTAACTTAATTTTATTTTCTGATTTTGTATTTAAAAACTCATCATTTTTAGCAACTGGTAATGGAAATATGACTACATCACTGTTTTTTAAACATTGCTTCCAATCCAAATCAATATTTTCGTTACCTAAAATATCATTAAAATCTTCAGCGAATATAGCTTTTACATTTTTTTCTTCTTGTATATATGCATCAGCTAAATAAGCAAATCTTGCATCTCCACCAACAATCACATATTTAAAATTGTTCAACCAATATCTCCTCACTTCAAAATTATAAATTATATAACTTAAAAGTCACTCTGCGTATTTGCAAGTGACTTTAAAATTTTAATGTTATATTTCTATATTATGATTATAAATATGTTATTGTTACCAAAGTAATATGCTTGTTAATTTTGTATCAAACCATTTTTAATTAACAGCTAATCAACTAACATAACGTTTGTATCTAAACACTGTTCTTTATCTAATGTTCCAGTAACACCGCGAGCAATTCTAGCATTAATGTCAATATAACAATGTTTATCTAACTGACATCTTTGCTTTAAAAACATAATTACCGCTTTTGTTCTTACAGGTTTAAAAATATTAATTAAAGATTTTAACTGATAAAAAATTTCTTTTTTTAAATTATAATTTAGAATTACTAAAAATTCATATTGACTGTCACCATAAAGTTCTTTGTAAAGTACATAATTTTCACTAGATATGTATTTTTGCACTTTAACTTGCTCAACAATAAAAGGTTTAACACCTATAAAAATTTCAACTATATTACTAATTACATTAACAGTGCCTTTATATTGATTCAAATATTTAGCATTTTTAATTAACATTCTCAGCTGTTCATTTGTCAAAAAATGTCCATCAATATCCATTCCTAACCAATCAGCAAGCAACATTAACATATCATCTGTAGTTTTATCAACATCCAACAAATTACATGCTCCATCAACTTCTTTTTGATAATCTTTATTTAAAGAAGAAAAAATAGCTAAATAGCGTTCAAAAAAATCATCTTTATTTTTTTTATATATTTCAGGAAAATATTTCAACAAACTGTCCCCAGGGAAGTAAACTAACATGTTTTTTATTAAAAGCTTCGATGTATATTTCACTTCCATTCCTATCCATAAATATCTGCCTTCTAAACCAAGTAATAATACGTCTTTAAAATTATGAAAAACTTTGTAATTCATACTATTTTTCAAAACCCAAATTTTATCTTCATTACTTATTTCATGCGACATAAAAAATTCATTATAACTTACTAATTGATTTTTATATTGAAAATCTATTTCATCGTTTGCCATAACATAAATATCAAAATTGCTATCTTCAGACATATCCGCATCTAAAACTAGTCTTCCCCATTTCATTCCTTGTTGAGCCGAATCTAAACTATGAGTAAAAAATAATCCATTTCCATTGTTAAGTAATATATCACCATCATTAAATAAAAATGAACTCATATGCCCATATTTTATAATGTTCCCATTAATATTAAACCGTTTTATTTTGTTATTCATTTTATATCACCACAATATTGTCATTTATTTCTACATTATAATTTTTCAAATAACTTAAAGCATTCTTTTCCAATTTAATATTTGAATTAACAAGTTTACGAGCATAAGGAGAAACAACATCTAAAAAAAATGAATATATAATATCTACACATTCTAAACTTTCAATTTTGGAATATAAGTCTCCGTATACAATTTCACAACCAAAATCTTTATCATTATCAATTGAGCTTAGCTCATCAGCAATTAAATCTTTTATTATTTTTCCTGCATTTTTATAATTTGGTTTTACATAAATAACACCAGAAACATCAATTGGTACATAAACAGGAGATAAAATATCGATTTGTGTTGTAATGAGTCGGTACTTATTTAAATATTCTGTAATTGCATTTACATATAAATCGCTTACTACTGGAAAGGGCTTAGAAGAATTTGGCTTAACTATAATAGCAACTCTATTACTACCAACCCCATTTATTGCTTTAACTTTATGAATACTAAGCCCAGGAACTTGTAAAATTCTATTTTCAAAATCACGTTTTGTAACTAAAGAATGTGTACTGTTTATATCATTCATTATTTTTAAAATTACATCATCTATTATTTCTGTATTTTTTCCGCCAGTTGATTGACACAAATTTTTTACATCAATTTTATATTCTAAATCTTTGTCGTCAACTGAATTTACTTCATATTTATTAATATTGTTATTTAAAGAACGTATGTTAACTATTTTGTTAATTTCATTTTTGCGTACATCTCCACCTCTTCCCAGACTCAGTACACAATCTGTAATAACCAAACTCATGTCACCTGGCATATTAATACTTAAAATTTCCAACTGGTTGTCTTCTGTATTTAATTGGTACTCCAAAATTGGTTTATTATCTATAACTTCGTTAATATTATAAAATTTTTCTTCATTTTTATGGTCAGAAATTTTAATCATAAAGTCAAATTTATCAGGCATAATAAATTTCATATCATTATTTAACTGTATGGTTTGATTTTCAAATCCATATATTTTATCATTTATTTTTTTTTTTACAAAATAGTCATTATAGCATATAACTTTAACCGCACAAATACCTTCACTTGGCACAAAACCATATTTACTTTTATTAAAAATAATTTTCAAATTTCCACTATAGTCATTACAAATTTCGCATAATTTTTGAGTTTTCAAATCTAAGCCATAAACACACTTAAAATATTTATATTCACCATCTTTAGCTAACACAATAACATTATTGTATTCTGTTATAAAATTTTTAATAATGTATGTTTGCTCATCTTGCCCATCACTTTGAAAAACAAAACTTTTTGCCTGTGTGTCTTGCTGAGTAACTAAGCAAACATTTAAATTAACCTTTTTAATTTTAGGTGGTAATTCATACTGACTTTTTTTTAAAACAGCTCTTATTGCATAACCACTATAAACATCATTCAATACTTGCTTTGCCATTTTGTCATTAACACAAAAAGAAATTAAACCATTTTGTAAAAAACCTTTTGTAGTATCATTAACGTCTAACATGCACCAACCATCTTTTGTGAAAACTTGCCAACAAATTTCAGCTAATTTAAAATCAACGCCATCAGGTATGTAATTTCTTTTTTTGTTTATTAGCTGTTCTATTTCAACATAAAAACTGTACTTTTTATCTTCTGGTATTGGCTCATCAAAAAATAAATACACAGCAGAATTTTCATTTGCAGATTCCCCAAAAGCGTAAACTGCCATTTCTACTTCATCATCTATTAAATTTGTAGCATCAAAATATTTATTATCACAGCTATTATAGCATACAATTTTACTAATATCTAAACCTAAAATATTTTCATCATTGTTTGTTTCAAACGCAATATTACTCGCTAACATTTTTTGACCACAAGGGAAACTAATATTTTTATTACTATTAACTTTAACATATGTTCTAGAAGATTGCACACCAAAAATATCATAACCAAGTAATTTAATCAAATTAAAACGTATTTTATCATTAATTTTATCAACATAAGACTGTTGAAACAATTTAATAATAGATAATACTTGAAGTGTAGTAATTCCTGGATCTGAATAATTATGGTCTGTCCACTCATTAGACAAAATAGGTATAGTAGCTAACGCTTTTTGAAAAATTTCATTATATGTTTTATCATTTAACTTTATTTGATCTAACAAAACTTTACACATCCTTTGTTAAATTACCTAATAAACTGAGATTAGATTTTTATTTTGAAAAATTTACAAACACATTATGTTTTCCATTAACACCTATAACAAACGGATTGTTACTAAACTCATTAATTTCTTTCTCTATAATTTTATCAATTTTTTTTATTTTTCCAGTAATTATAATTTTTTCTATCAAAGCTCCAGTATTCTTAGATTTAATAAATGAATAAATTTGCATATCTTTAGGCAACTTTCCTATGTTCCAACCTTCATTATGAAAATTACCATTTATTGGGTCTATAAACATCTTTAAATAATTTAAAATTTTATTTTTAATTTCGAAAGACATATTATAATCTTCTACATTAATCCAAACATCCACACAAACTTCAACAAATGTTGGTTCTATGATATTTAAATTTTCTTCTCTTAATGTAACCTCACAATGCTTCATTAAATCTTCTTTTATTCTATTCTTTATTGCATAAAACGCTCCACTATTTTTTTCAAATTCCTTTATTAGCACAGCAATGGTAACATCCTCTGGTTTAAAACTTCCATATTCATCAATACAAGATACGCATTTTACTTTATTAATTGCACTAGAAAACCCTAACACTGCTTTTTCAAAATCTTTTTCAGAAACTAGTCTATTATAGCTGTTAATGATATTAGCTCCTCTGTTCAAAGCATTATCAATTTTTTCTATATCGTGGCCAGAATAGGCCACAACATTATTATTAACATTTTTAACAAAATCAATTATCGTGTCCGTTTTATTAATCATTCCAACATCCACATTGCCATTTTCTCCATTACAACCCACGGCAAAAACTTTAATTGCTTCTCTAATTTGCTTATTTGGCATTTTACCTTTAATAGAATCTCCAAACTTAATAACACCATTTGACCTATCAAGTATGTAATGTCTATCATTTGGCCCAGACCCAACAAAAGTGTCTACTTCATGCCATTTTACAAAAAAAGATATATAATTACCAACTAAGTCATGTTGAGCAATAACGTTATTAGGATATTTATTTAGCATTTCATCCATTTGTTGAATGGATATAGAATTTATTTCGTTAACAAAAACATCTGCATAAAGTACGTCTTTATAAGACAGTTGAAACTTCATATTTGGTGTTGCTTTATCTATATAAAATATTTCCGGATCCTTGTTTTCAATATTTTTAACTTCAACAGCATTTATGATTATATCATTAATTTTCAAACATCTCAAATTAGTTTGTTGGTTCATTTCATCTGTTATTTTTATCCAATATCTTTCTTTATTAAAAATTTCACATTTATCCATATCTAAAGGCGGAATAAAAATAACTGAACCTGAATGACGAAAATTTTCTGTACCATCTATTATTTTTAAAAATCTAAAATCATTATTTTCAATGCAAAAATACTCAAATTTAATATTATCTTTTTCTTTTTTGATGCTTCCTTCTATGTCAAAATAAATGTTAATAGGTCCGCTTATAAATTTCTTATCAAACCCCAAAAATAAACTATTATTTTGATATTCAATTGGTTTAAAAATTTCAACTGATT
>CAYPLT010000003.1:13795-18835 GCA_964411695.1 uncultured Candidatus Soleaferrea sp. | reverse complement strand
AAATTAGTTATTTCTTTTTCAGCAATACCACTATAGCTGAGTAAATAATCAGGTTCAACACCTTGAGAATATTTATAAGATAGTTTTAGATTTTTAATAATAGGTACAATATGTTGGCAAGGTATCCTGTAACAATTATCCGCCTTTAAAAGTCTAATTCTAACCCAATATCTAAAATAAGCATTAACAGCTATTTTATTAATATCATCAGGGCAAATAAATTTCAAAACAACTTTTCCAGCATTCTCACCCGCTAATAAACCAGAGTAATTATCATCTAATTCTAACTTTGCCCAACCTACCCCATTAAAATATTCAAATATAATATTTTCCGCTTTTGCATCTGTCATTTCATATATTGTTTGTTTGGGTCTTTTCATTACTAATTTATAATCTATATCTTCTTTATACTCTATTTCAATAATATTTTTTGAATAAGAAAGGTCAAAGTTTAAAGTTATTAATGAACCTTTTTTAGAAAAAATATCATCAGCCGCAAAATAACACTCATCATATACTGCCAGCCTATCTCCAAAAGGGCAAAAGTTTAACGGGTCAACCTGAAAATCTCCTTGATAAACAATCTCCGGAACTACATCACAACATAAAGATATAATTTTAATATTATCTACAGAAATAACATCTGTCATTTTACTGTCTTTTTGTTTCACTGAAATATAATATTGACACACATCTTTAAAATTAATTTTTTCTGAGTTTTCATTTTTATACAAATATAGTTTTTGATTTTTACACTCTACTTTATCAAATTTTTTAAAACCATCACTCGTTAAATAATTCCATTCATACTGATTTATGTTAGCCAATTTTTTAGCCAAATTGTTGTCTTCAAATTTATTATTAAATTCTAATATTAAAACTGCATTTTTATTCAAATTTAGCCCATAAGAATGGCCAATTACAAGTTGGTTTCTTTGTTGCCCTTTGTTAGAATAATCAAATAAATAAAAGCTTTTTTTATTTGTTTGCTCATATTTAATTACATCCATCAAATTAATTATTTTGCCATAAATTCTTGATGTGGTAAAAATATCAACTATTTTAGAATTAGTAACATACATACTATTTTGTGTTTCAAAAATAATTTTATCTCCATTATTTCCATTAGCTACTAACTTAGTTTTTTGTGGCACATAAGTACCTCCAACAGCAGTTGGTAATAATGAAAATTCAACTACGCACTCTGCAGGTTTAGCGGGTTTTAATGTTAGCCCTATAATATTCATTAATTCTATTCTGTATTTATACATAACCATATTAAGTTTATTTATATCATCTTCAAGCATGTCTGCATAAATACTTGCAATCACGCTACCTGCATCTGAATTATTTAAGCTATAAATCCACTCTGGTGTATACGACGCAGACAAAGTTTTAATATCATTAATAATGTCATCTTTTGAACGCTTATCTATTTTAAAAAATTTTTTATTATTAAAATTATTCATTTATATTGCCCGACCCTTCTTGCAAATAAAATGGAAAAACCATATTTCCAACTTCATTTGTTTTGTTTACAATATAATTTATATCAAAAATTAACTTCCCTTTATTTAGCTTATCCATCTCAATATTAACATTTACGTTCCCAATTCTTTTTTCATAGGTTTGTATTGCATTTTTAATATTATTAGCCATCAACGTCAAATTTGTTTCATTCATAACTTCAAATACATAGCTATTAATTTTACTTCCAAAATTAGGCATTAATAACCTTTCACCCTTTTGAGTCATTAAAATAATATAAATAGACTCTTTAATATCTTCTTCACCAAAAGACATTTCAAACCTACCTGTAACATTATTAACACTAACAGGAAATTTTAAGCCCTTACCACAAAAATCATTATTTCCCATTATTTTACATGCTCCTTCGTTTTTATGTAATATTTACACTAACAATATTTAACCCAGCTTTACTGTTTGCCCAGAAATTTGGGCAATTCCATCAGCTTTTATTTTCACACTATTAGATGCACTAACACTAAACGTAGTTGCATCTATTTTTACATTCTGACCTTTAATGTTTACGTTATCATCGGCTTTAATTGTACAACTACCACATACTACCGAAACTGTTTTACCATCTTCAGAGACCGTAATTTTAACATCATTAATATTAATATTTAATTTTTTTTCAGCCTTAATATTAATTAACCCATCTTTGCTATTAATTTCCACAGAATTTTTATTATCCTTATCTTTAAAAGAAATAACATCAGCTTCGTCATCTAAGATTAATGTATGTTGTTTAGGCGTTAAAATTTTTATTTTTTGTTTATCAGTCTCATCATATATTGAAAATTCATTTTTCCCACTTGTGATTAAACTTTTTTTATAATTTTCATCTGTATAATTTTCGCTAGCAAAATCACTATCATTTTTAAAAATAGACCCTAAAACATAAGCATTATTAATGTTCCCATTAACAAAACCAACCAATACTTGGTCCCCAATTTCTGGAATCCAATACAAGCCATATTGAGGTCCAGCATATAAAACACACACTTTCATCCATTGTAAAATATTTTTGTCATTATCTCTTGTTGGAATTTGAACTCTAACCCTGCCAGGAAATTTATTATTATTATTTTCTTTAACTATTCCAAGCATCAATCCTGGTACAACTGTGTCACCCGTTAAGCTTTTATTTAACATTTTTTTTGAATTTTCTATTAAAATATCAGATATACTCATAAACTATTTATCCTCGCTTCAAAACTAGTCTTAAATCCATTGTCATCAATATGATGCGTAACTTTAACTATATAAACTTTCTTATTAATATCTTTACTTAAATCTTCAATTTTAATAAATCTTCCAGGTATTATTTCTGGTAAGCCTATAGTCCTAATTAAAAAAGTGCCAAAACTCCAAGCTAATTTATCAAGTTCTTCATTAGCTCTAATCTGTGCTTCACTATCACTAGTAACAGTTGAATCAATAATAACTTTAACTGAACCCTGCGTAATTTTAGAAGCTGATGAACTATTGCTGTAAGTAGAATTTGATTTAACAGATGATTTAACTAAGCTCCCATCTTTGTCATTAAAATTTCTTACTTCCACACTGTCAACCATCCCAACAATGTTCAAATTGGCTTCCAGCGTAGCAATAGCATTCTTGTTAGATATAGTCATAATAGGCTCTGTTTTTATTCTTTTTTTTCTAAAATATAATGTTTCTTGTGAAACAAAAAATTCATATCCAAGCTTTTGCGCCACTCTTACAATAAAGTCATAATCACTTTCATTTGTCATTTCCATTAAAAATTTATCATCGCCATTTGGCGATTTTATATTCCCATCAATATCAACTGTTTTATAATAAGGTTTATAAGCAGATTTGTTTATAATGTCATTAATACTTGATGTGTAATTTTCTTGTATTATCTGTTTATTATTATTATTCGACATCATTATTGCCTTCACATCAAGACATTCTATGTTTAAATGTGGCATATCTTGTTCAGAAAAAATATAAGTCACTCCGCTAATAAACCCAGAAAAAACACATTCCACTGCAGAGCCATACCCTACGCTTATATTTATTTTTTTACCAATTTGAAAAATTTGATTAAATCTATCATCATTAAACTTTTTTTTTTCACCATCAAAAACATTATAAACATTAAAGGTTGCCATATTAGCACTAAAACCACAAGACAGCTCTATATTCAAATCTTTTATTACCAATTTATCTTTATTCGACTTAGAAATCACAGAAAGCGACATAACTGGCTTACTAAACTTCTGATATTTATTCTTCAAATCCGAAAAATCTGTTATATTGCTCATTAAATCACTCATAAAAATCAAACTCCACTGATATTAGAAAGAATTTTATTTAACATCCCCTCTTCGTCATCATCACTAAAATCATCATCTAACCCCAAATCAACATCTTCAAAATCTTGCGCTTGATATGCACTTTCCTGCATAGCTACATCCATCGTTGCTCTCACCGGCACCCCTTGGGATGTAAACATTTCATACTTCACAGAAATATTATTAATATAACCAGAAAAAATTATCTTCCCCCAAACAAATAAAATTTCTGCAGAAGAATCCATAAAATTTTCGAAATTATCTACCACAGTTTTTACACTTAATTCCCCACCCAAACGACCAAATATAGGTGTCAACACATTATCATGTTCATAAGTATCAAAAACTAATGAAACGTTTAATTGTCTACTTTGTATTCCACCTATATTAACTATAGCACTATCACTATTTAATTGTTTTGTTTTCTGCTCTGATATTAAAGCATTTGCTGTAATAGTTAAGCTTGATGGATTAAATTGGACATTAATTTCTTGATTACTAATACTATTAATAAATTTTGCTTTTTCTAATGCCATTTTTTCACCTTTATACTTTAAAAATAATTTTTTTATTAATACATAAACCCTAATCTTCTTTGTTCATTTTTTAAACGTTTTTCTATGTTACTATAAACTTTATCAGTAATATCATTTATGCTTTTGGTTATATTTTCATCTACTTCTTTTTTTATGAATTTCATATAATTACTGCTCATCAATTTCGTAGAAATATCAATTTGGTCACTTTGGCTCACATGCTTAACATTACCGGATCTTTTAGGCATAATTTCCACTGTTTGTACATTTCTTTGAAACTGGTTAGGTAAATTAATGCTTGCAGTTTGTCCATTATCTTCTTGGTTTTTATGCACCATATTCAAAAATTCAAACCCATCAAAACCACCTTTAACTTTAATAGAATTATTACCAATTATTTCTGTTAAATATTCATCTGTAAACTTAATTTTATGCATCCATAAATTTTTATTATCTTGTTCTTTAAATAAATATTTAAAATTTCTATTAACATCATAATTTTGATTTATGAAATCAAATTTAGAAAATTTAAGTGTATGCAATTTATGTTTCATATTTCTTCTATTAAAATAAAAAACAGATTTATTAATTAATAAATTTTCATTCTCTGATATATTTCTTATTATTTTATTTATTAATATATTTTTGTTTGATAC
>CAYPLT010000003.1:0-13695 GCA_964411695.1 uncultured Candidatus Soleaferrea sp. | reverse complement strand
TTTTATTACATTCTTCTCTTGTCCTTCTCTCTCTATATTTATAATTGCATTCTCTGATATATTTCTTATTATTTTATTTATTAATATATTTTTGTTTGATACTACATTTAATATTTGCTTTGCTAATATATTCGGAGACTCTGCTAATTCTATCATTTTTTCTACATTTTCTCTTCCTATATTTTTTTCTGACAAACTTTCACTTATTTCAGTTATTAGTCGTTGTTTTCTCTTTCTTCCTTGTTCTAACAACTTCTCATTTTCTTCTATATATCTTTTTTCTCTTTGCAAAGCTCTCTTTTTTATTTCTTCTATTTCTTCTTTTTCCAAATTATTTATTTTTTTATGCACAAATCCTAATTCATACATTTTATTTTTCATTATCTTTTTTATTACATTCTTCTCTTGTCCTTCTCTCTCTATATTTATAATTGCATTCTCTAAAACATTGAAAAAACTATTTTGTACAGTTGTAATAAATCTATCTTTTTCTTCATTATAAAAATTAATCTTATATTCATCAGTTAAAGTATTTCGCTCTTTTTCAATAATTTCATATATATTTTTATTAATTTCTACATAACTTTTGTTTTGAGTGTTATTTAAATAATTTTCTAAAAAATTATAAATTGTCTCTTTATATATTTTTTGATTGTTTACAATTTTATTTTCTTTTTCAATAAATCTATTAAATTCTATTTTATCCATAAAATTAACCAATTGCTGATCATTAAAATAATCCTTTATTTTAGTAATAGAAGTGTTGCTAAACGAATTAGTTAACTTTAAAGTTGCAAAATTATTTTTTATTTCTTCTATGGTTCCAGAAATCACATTTTTAAGATACTTGTCAAAATTTATATATAAGTTAGAATCTTCAATATTAAAATATTCTATTTCTTTTTTTATAATATTTTGCAAATACTTTTTTATATTTACTTTTTCAATTAAAGAAACTGTCCCAGATTGAGAATAAATATCAATAAATTGATTATACAAATCTGTATTTAATAAATTTTCTGTTTTATTAATTAAACTCATTCTCATTTGATATAACTGTTTGATATTCTCTGCACTACTATAATGATTATATTTTTGATATACGTCAGAAAAAATATTCTCAATTTTAAGTCTATAAATATTTTTTTCTTTTATATTATTAATATCATACTTGGATGATAACTTTAATAGCACTTTATTATGAATATCATTAAAAACAGACTTAACTTGTGTTTTATCAAAATAATTTTTGGTCCTATCAAAACAACTAAACAAAAATTTATCAATTTTATCTATAAAATTATAATCATTTAAAACTTTTCTCACACTGTTAAGTTGGAATATTGAAAAAATATTTTGTACTTTTAACATGTGTGTTAAACTCTTAATCATCAAGTTTAATGTTTTACTTATATGCTCTCTAACCTTAGCATTATCATACTCATTTATAAAATCATAATCATCAGTATATTCAATATTTTGTAATAAATTATTATTTAATACAAAATTATTTATTATATTTTTTAACTGATTTTTTTGTTGCTCTGTAAAATAATATGACTTACTAATCTTATTTATATACAGTGTTTTTAAAATAGGAATTAACAACTGATCAATATTGTTTTTTTCTTTTTGAACATTATTTTCTACTAAACTATTTTTAACTATTGGTTCTCTATTTATTTTTTTTAATATATTATTCTCTGTTTCTAATTTTATAATTTTTTTTATTATTTTCTCTATTATTTCTTCTTTTCTTCTTGATATTAATTTTTGTCTTTCAAATTTGCTTTCTATTAATCGCTCTTTACTTAATATATTTTCATATATTAAATTAGCATTAAAATAATTTTTTTGATTACTTACATAAGATTTTAAATATTCAAAAAAATTATTTTGATTATTAATCAAAATATTAAGATTTGTCTTATTAATTTTATTAACATATTGGTAATATACATTCTGACATGTATTTAATACATTATTATGCTCCACATCATCTTGTTGCTTAGCAAAATTTAGTGCATGAACTAACTTTAAAAAATGATAAAAATTACTTTTAACAATATGTGCCGAAAATAAATCATTTGTAAATTTTTTATTTAATTTTCCAATTGTTTTACAATAAGAAATATTCTTATTTTTTATATCAATCATATCTTCAACACCACCTATTATTCATAATTAAGTTCAGTCCATTGCTTAACAAAAATAACCAACTACATACCCATTCTATTGAAATTTGTATATGTCATTTCTATGGTATTAACTATCAATCTACTGTCTTGCGCATCTAACGTACTAATATTAACTTTAGAAATTACCGCTTCACTTATAACAATAACGTCTTTAATTTTTCCGCTTGATGCACATAACAAAATTAAAATATCTCTAGGACCTCCTTCAAAATATAGTTTCATTTTAGTCGCAGATATTTGCATACCTCCATCTTCTAAAATTAAAGTTGATATTTGCTCAACCGGCTTTCTTAGCAACTTTAATTTGTTATTTACGCCACCAACTTGTAACGGCTGATAATTATACGTCCGTTCTATGCCAGAAATCCTATTAAACCCCAAACTAATTGGACCTATAAATACATAAAATTTATAACCTACAATTAAATTATTACCTAAATCAGATATATTACTTCCAGTTACAGATTGCACTAAATCACCAATTACATTCATATTCATAAATCTACTTCATTCCTTACCAAATAAAATAACTAAAAACTTCCATAGTTAAGCACTGTTAAACATCAAAAATATTTTTTGGTTGTGGGTTAAATTGACTATTAATATCAGATATTTCTTTACACCATCTACGCCTCATATTATGTTCAAGATTAAGAATGGACTGAAAATCCCAGTGAAAATAATAAGCAATAAAAGCAGCTTCTCTATACAATTCTGTCTGTGGATACAAAGCTAGCTTTCTTGGGTAAAATTTATAGGCACCTCAAAAGTTTCACCACAATGGTTACATGTTACTTTCATTTTAGGTTCATCTATGTCATTTATTCTTTGGTACATATCTTGCAAAAAAGCTAAATCCGCTGTAAATAAATTTTCAATAACTTTAACATCTACTCTTTCTAATGAGCCTAAACTCGTTATAACTCTTGATAATATAATTATTGACAAATATGACGGATTTTGCTTTATTTTAGGGTCTTTCATTGGTAATATTTCATCAGCAGCAGTTGCCAGCCTCATTTTACCATTTTTATGCACATTTCCACTTTCATCAACATATCCTTTAGGCAAACTAAATTCATACTCTGTTTGAAACATTTTAATCATTCCTTTTCAATTTATTTTAAAATTTTAATATAGGCTCAGCCCACCTATTAAAAATTTTAGTGGGCTAAAACCTATAAACGCTATTAAATAATTTTTATCAAACTTAAATTTTACTTTATTTAACTTAATCTAGTTATTCCTTCATGTGCAAGCTCTAAACTTTCAATAGCCAATTCACTAGAATTAGCATTAAAGTCAGGAGCTGTATATTTACATGGCCAAGCTTGTCTTACCTGCCATGAAGCTTTTACAGTAGTGCCATCTTCACCCAAAAGTTCTATAGTGATATCTTCTCTTACAACTTCTGTACCATTAACAGCAGCAGACCCACCTATAACACTAGTCATCCAATTATATAATGTCATATCATCAGTCATACCCCACTTTAATGTTATGTTACTATACTTAGTTAAGCCAGGTAATTTTATTGTAGAATTATTAGTATCACTACCTGCTCTATACTCAATAACATCTGTTGTTGCATCAAAACCAGAAACTTCTGAAAATCCTGCTGTAAACCCATTTACAATCATTCTAAACCTAAATTTAACAAATGGGTAAGTTGTTCCAGTTGCCATAGTTAGTACCTCTCTTTACTTTTAATTTATTATTTTTTTAATATTACTTATGACTTTTATGTTATGCCAAAAAATCATTTAATTTTCATTTTCAAATTATCCTCCAGCACTTTCGTCACCCATTAATTGCGTAACTCTAAAGATTACAAACTCTGCCGGTCTTGTTGGCGCAACACCAATATTACAAATTAATCTACCATTAGCTATATCATCAGCTGTCATTGTGTTTCTACTTACATCCACAAAAAATGCTTCTGTTGGCGTAGTTCCAGCTAAAGCTCCAGTACCCCAAAGAGTTGTCAAAAAATTAGAAATTGTTCTTTGAACTCTCATCCATAAAAGCTCATTGTTAGGCTCAAAAACTGCCCAGTTTGTGTTAGCTTTTATGGACTCTTCAATAAATATTAACAATCTTCTAACATTAATATATTTTAATGCTTGATCTGAAGAACAAGTTCTTGCACCCCAAACCTTTACACCTTGTCCCGGGAATGTTCTTAATAAGTTTACTCCAGCAGGGTTTAATATATCTTGCTCTCCCTTGTTGTATAAACAACTAAGGCCTGTACACATTACTGTTTCATTAGCGGGTGCTTTATGAACACCTCTTTGTACATCTGACCTTGCGTATATACCAGCTACCGAGCCTGATGGTGGCATATATGTTGATTTTTTTTCATAGGCATCATAAACTTGTACCCATGGGTGGTAAATTGCACCATAAGTAGTATCAAACATAGACCTATAATCTACAATATCATTAACTTTAACCATGTCTTTAGGTACATCTAATATTGCGAATCTACTTGCCAAATTTTCACAATGAGCTATTAAAGAAATTAAAACAGACGGATCAGTTATCCCAGGAATTGCCATTATGCTAACTATGTTGTTATCTAAAAATGCCTGTAATCCTGTTCTTTGCGAAGGTCCTCTATCTTCACCAATGTAAACAGATGGATCAGTTGATGTTATTGTTCCATCATAGCCAACCGATAAAGTAAATGAAAATTTTTCAACATCTTCTCCATGAATTTGACTCATTAAAGAACTTATTTCTAAATTTTCAGACAACACCTCAACATTCACTAAATCACTTTTACTTATTCTGTTTACAATATAATCTGCAGATTTAACATTTAAAGATATATTACTATATCTCTCTACTACGTCCTCATACCTAATAACAACATCAATTTCACATGTTGAAATCATTTTTTTAGGTAATAAATTTGTATCCACAACATCCTCTTCGAATGGTACTTCAAATTCTACACTGCTACCTATAATTTTTTTTATTTTATTATATACTTGCATTGTACCATCACTAAATAAAACTAAATCACCTTCTTGAAAACCTGCTGTTGATTTAAAATCATATCTATTTTCATCTTGGTTATGAGCTAAAATTTGAGTTTTTACTTTAGACGTCTTAGAAATTGTAATAAGAATTTTGTTTCCCCATTCACCAACGCTAGAAGCGGAAAACTTAATTTTATTATTAATTTCTTTACTTGCTTCTTTTGCATCAGCCGGAGCAACTCTCATTACATAGCATCTTGAACCACCATTTTGAAAAAATTGCTCTACACTATAAGGTAAGTAACGATAACTACCGTAATCATTTTCGCTTAAATAACCTCCAAACTTTCTCTTATAATCTGCAAAACTAGTAACAAGATTAGGTACGCCAACCGTTTGACCTCTAACAGCCATTCCTATAAAGCCTGCCACACTCGTACTAATCCCTTCCATTGGTTTAGTTCCAGAATCATATTCTTCAACATAAACTCCAGGTGATAAATATTCTGCCATACGTTCTCGATTTTAAAATTTAACCAGATTGATTGTGACTAATTTTACCATTATCTGATTAACTTTAAAATCTTTCCCCCTTTCAAATTAAAATAATAAAAATTTATATTAATTCGCCCTTACGTTCATTTGCCCTGGCGACATTAGCTTAATTAAACCTCCATAGTTACACATCAGCGTACTGTCATTTGTAATTGCCGGAAAGCTACCTAAAAAAATATTATCCGACGGCTTTGACCACGGTGAAGCTATAACAGGGGTACACGGTTGAGGAGTTAAAACTCCTAAGGCAGCAGCTGTTGCAGCTGAAACTGCCGGGTTGTTCATTGAACTACACATTCCAAATGGTGCAATATTCGTCATCGGCACATTATCTGTAATACAAGCTACAGGTTGTCCGCACATTACTCCATTTTTAGGTGCAATATTTAAATGAGATGGCGCTAATCCAAAAGAACATTGTAATTGAGCGCCTCCACATACTAATACACTCATAATCTTCTCAACTTTCTAAAATATGTTAATTAAAAATTTTAATTTATATTCACATCTACAACCTTAAAAATATTTTCTTCATCTTTAAAATAAGAAATTATGTATTTTTCATCTTGCAAACAACGATGAGCAACATACAATCTATAATAACCTTTGGAATTAGCTTTTGTCATATAAGCTTTTTGAATCGGCAATAAAGCTTTGTAATTAAATTTCCTTGAATAATAATTAACTTTGTAACAGTCATCTGACAACTTGTATTTTACAAAAAATGGCTGAAATTTATTATTTGTAACATCACAAATAGAAAGTAAATGACCACTTAAACTTTCTTTCGTAGGGTTTAAAACATTAATTAATGAGTCATCTGCATTAAAATTTTTTAACCTTACATTAGTTCTATTACTGAGTTTAGTTGCAAACACATAAGTTTCAGGAACTGAAATTCCTTCTAAATAATAATTACTCGGCTGATTTTTATATTTGTAATGAGGAATCAAAGATATTTCTTCAAATTTATCTATATTTTTTATTTCATTCAAATTTACATGAATTGTTTTTTCATAATAATCACTTGAAGATATTTTTAAATCAAATTCATTTCCTTTCAAACCACTAATTACATAATAACCATCATACTTAGCAATAACTTCTTGCAATTTATTATTAACATAAAATCTAAAATTTTTTTCTTTCAAAATTTTATCATCAAAACTATCTCTTAGCATAAATGCCATATTTAGTTTATTTCCATTAACCACTTCATTAAAAAAAATCATCAATCACACCTCCTTTACTCAACATTATTCATCAATTACTTTATTTAGCAAATTAGCCAACCAATTAACACATTTTACTTCTATAGTTATATTTAATGCTTTTAACTCTCACATCTCTTTGAACAATTGTAGAAGACAACATTATTGGTGCAGTTGTGTAATAAAGTGCTAACTGATACGGCTTATTGAGTGCAGACCATATTTTAATTTTTTCTTCGTAAGTTAACCGAGATGGCATAATTCTAATATTACCTTCTTCACTTTCTAAACCATGTTGTAAGTCAGCAACTTTTATTTCATCTTTATCATGCAAAATTTGTTGAACTCTTGCTAATATTTTTTGTGCATCTGCTGCTTTAACTGCAACCTGTGCCGATGAGTTCATATATATCATATAAAATAAAGACAAGCTTTGAGGTGGTCGCCTAAGTCCATTATCTTCCGTCGGAATCATGTTTAAATTAATATGTTCTGTATTTTCTCTTATATCATACATAAAAATACCCAATGTATAGTCGACATTATTATCTGCCGGCGAAACTAATTCTATAGTTTGCGAGCTTAGCATTGGCTCAGGTGTTAAATTGTCTTTCAATAATTTAACCATATAATTACTAACATCTGACATGATTGTGTACTTAGCCATTTATACCCTCCGTTTAAAAATCACAAAACTTTATTTGAAAACTTCTAGCATTTTTTTCATAAGCCCATAAGAATTTTCATCATAAACAATAACTTTATTAGTTGTCTGTATGTTTTGTAGCGTTAACTCAAATTCATTAATCCAAAAACTTGCCGGCAACCACAATTCGCTATCTGCCCTAGACCTATTTTGCACAAATAAAGCTTCGTTAGACATTGTCTTATCTCCACTTTTTGATGAAACAATAATATTTTTACCTTGTATAAACCGGTATTGCGTACTTTTATTTATTAAATAACCTTCAACTAAATTTACGTTCCAAATATACTTCATATTCATAAGTAATGCTACAGTTTCTGCTGGTGCATACAATTCTGAATTTTTCAATTTTTTATCTATTAAAACCGCTTTTAAATCTGATGATCTTCTTTTATTAGCAGTTAGAATCTGTGCTAAAATCTCACTCATTCGATTTTTTATAACAACTTGGCCTTTACTCATTTCATCTGTAGATATTTTATCTTCTACCGAACCATATTGATTCAATAGTTCACTCAAAGCACCTAATGCTAAAATTTCCCCATCATAATCACTAAGCTCATTTTGTGTAACAAAATTTTCAATTTTGCTATTTATAGAATCTGCATCTAAATCCGAACTTTTATCTTTTTCTAACATTTTTTCGCAATTATCAATTGCTAAACTTAATTCGACATCAAAATTTAGCATTGAACTTGGTAAAGATTCATCATTTTCTAACTTACTCTTAACATTTTGACTTATATCCAAAAGTGCATTGTAAGCTATTTGAGGTTGCGTACTAGCAATATTTTTAATATCATCAATGTTTTTTCTTAGCGCATTAACATCTTTCTCTTTAATTGCTACTTGAGACAATATTTTATTAGCCTCATTTTGAGCCTCATCTATACTCTTCTTTGCAACTTGTTCCATAGTGTTACTTAATAAACTAGATTTTGAGGCACCTAATTTTGCTATAGAATTTTTAAGTGCTATTTTTTGAATTTCAAGAGAAGATCTTTGTGAACCACTTAAATCAGAACTACTTAAACTTTTTTGTACATCTGTTAATTGATTTTGCAATTCATTTAACCTATTAATATTTTCTTGATTTTGCTTATCTAATTCACTCTGTAATGCATTTATTTCATTTTTTATAGATTTTGCTTTCGCTAAATCATTGTTATCTAAAGCAATTTTATAATCCATACTTAGTTGCAACATTTTTTCTTCTTGAGCAGTCATACCATTGCCAGCTACAGATTGTTCCGCAATACTTTGTATTTTTTCATTAAAATTATCACTTAGCCCTTCTAAATTGCTCAGTGCTATTTTTTTAAATTCATCAGCATTACCTGCCAAGTCTGAATCAATAGTTGCAGATATATTTCCCATTCTTTTAGCTAAATCATCTATCTCCGCCTGCATTAACGCTTGAGCTTCTTCTTCATTATTGGCCAATTTAATTTTTAAGTTTAAAAGCATATTCAAATCATATTTTTTACTATTTAAGTTATCTTGATATTGTTTTTTTAAATAATCTAATTTAGCCACACTTCCATTTAAATCTTTTGTTTGTTTATATTCATCACTTTCTCCATTACCAGCTAAATCATAATAACTTCCCTTTGCTTGAAGATATAACTCATTAACCAACTTACTTTGTATTTCTGGATTAGAAATAATTGTAGCCGACAGATCTTGTAAAGCCAAAATATCATTCAACGTTTCATTTGCATGTAAATAATTATTATTTTCTACTGCATTTCTTAATTCATTAACAAGCTCCACTTCTTTTCTGTTAAATGTCGAATCATTTTCACTTACAACCAATTTTGACGCTTTTGCTTCAATATCAGGCTTAGCAGAAATCAGCTCATTTTTAGCATCTCCTAGAGTTGTTGCCACATCTGTATTATTTTGACTTTCTTCATCAATTTTTTCAATAATTTTTTCTATTATTAACCCTTTGCGTTTTGCATTAATAGCACTTCTTATTTCTGAAATTTCTTGTCTTTCGTTGTCGCCAGCATCATTTTGAATCAAATAATCGTTATATTTTTTTAAACCATCTAATTCTATGTCCAATTTATCTGTTTCATCACTATGCACATCAAGTTTAAAAACTGTTTCTAGCGACTTTTCAATAGCTTCATTTTTATCTTCGTTATCTCCTCTAACATCCTGGCGTGCATCATATTCTATTTTTAAGCTTTTAAGTTCATCCATTTTTGAAATATCATATGGATCATCAATATTAAAAATATCAACTTCTCTACCTGAAGACAAATCATAAGTTTGACCTGTTTTATTGGTATAATGAGTTAAAATTAAACTATCAATAATCGCATCACTGACTATATTGCCACTTGATAATATATCTTCTAAATCATTTGCATTTTGCACTTCATACCATGCACCTTTATTATCTTGCTCACCTCTTTTTTCATCTGAAAGCTCTGATTTATAATATATTTTATTCTGGTTACTATCTTGTACTGTAGCCATAGCAACATCATTAAGTTCTGTAGTCAAAGCATTAAGTGCTATCATATGCGTACCAATAATCAAAGTCATATTTTCAACATCACTAGCTTTAGGTCTTACCATTTTGGGATTCTCTAAAACTGTTTGAGGCTCTGCACTTGCGGCTATAAAGGGAACAATTAAACTAATTACTAGAATTAATATAAATAATTTTTTATTAACTTTAGAAGCTCGAATAATTTTTCGCACACAACACTTCATAGTAATCACTCCCTTTTTAATTATTTATTCCAACTACTGATTAACCACAATCTCTTTTTTTAACATATCAAAATTTGCGATAAATTTCAAATTATGGTTAGCATCATACAGGTTAATCTTAACTTGAGATAAATCATTTAAAGCAAAACCCAAATAAGAAAATGCATCTGTGATAGCATAAAATTTATTTTTTTCTCCAATTTCACCTTGGCTATTATCAACTATTTTATAAAAAGAAACACCACTAGTTTTTGCAATATTAAATCTTATTTTCTTCACATAATTGCCAGCTACTTCGATAATATCATAAGTCCCTAGAGTTTTTTGTGAAGGTGCGTTATCTTCTTGTACAACACTCTTTTCAGCAACTTTTTTAATTTGCAACTTACCCCTTGAATACATTGCATCAAACGTTGCTTCATCAATAAAATCATCATTGTTATATAGCCTTACAAGCAAATCAGATGTACCTTTATATTCAATAGGTAAAATTGACACATCTTTACCTATTTCTGTTTTATTTGCCACTGTCACTTTTTCTGGCGTTAAAATTTCATAATGTGTAATTACATCTTTATATTTTAAAGGCACATGTAAGCCAAAAGTTACTCTTTTTTGAGCTACTACATTATTTATATAATAAATTATGGAATTATTGTCTTCCATTAGCTCTTCTGTTTCAGCCATTGAATCTCCTGAAGCTACTGATTCTAAAAAAATATCTACATTTTTTCTTAAAGCGTCAACCGAACCACATGTAAGTTTGTTAAACGCAATTAGTTGTTGATTATAAGCAATTAAATCATCAAACTCAGTTGCTTGAGCAGATTCATAATTTGATTTTTCTGCTTCGACTTCACCAAAATCTGCTTGACCGATTTTATTCTTCATAAATATTCTTTCATATTTAATCTTATTTTGTTTAGTCGATTCTACAGATTTTTCATAATTTCTCCATAAATCCTTAAGTAACTCATAATCATTTTTAATATTAGAAGTAAGTTCTTTTTTTATAGCTTTAGTTTGGTTAATCGCATCTTCTTTTTCTTTAAGAGCTACAAATAGCGCATATTTTTCATCTTCAAAATATCTTTGCCCATCATATTCACCTTTAAACCATTCCTTAGGAATTTTAATTTTAAAAAATAATAAGTTAATTGTGTAATTTCCATTCCATGGCTTGTCTATGTCATCTAATAATTTATTATATTTATCCAAAAACTGGTTAAAATCTAGATCACTATTACTTCTTACATCAGATTCAATATTTTTTACTATTTTACCCCATTTATTCCCATAAATTTGGTAAAGTTCATCTACATTACGCCTTGCTAAAGCTTCAGAATTTTGAGCTTGAAATAAACTTACATCATTGTTTAAAGTGTAATTAATAATATCGTTTAAATACCTTCTATCTATGTCAACTTTTTGTAATGGATTTTTAAATATATAATTTTTAGAGACATCAAAACCAACTAATTCAGATAATTGTTCTTTGCTACTTTCTAAATTTTTCTCATATCCAGCCAATAATGATTCTTTGGCTTTTATTGCATTTTCTAAATCTGTAACGTCTGTTTGTTTTGCTTTGCCAATATTAAGTTGCATTTTCATCTTACTTAACCGATTATTCATAACATCCAAGTCAGATTGAGCTAATTGAGATTTTTGAATATATTCATAAACTTTCAAAAAATTGCTTTCTGTTTTATTTTGGTCTGATAATTCTATGTCTTCTAAAGATTTATTAATATTTTTAATTTCAACTTCAATTTTAGGAACTTTCATAATTAATTCAATTTCTTTAGGCATTGCATGTTTTTCTGGAAATTTAATATTAAATAATAAAGAAAATCTAACTGTAGATTCTTTTTTTCTAGCATCTTTTATAGCTTCTCTAGCTTGCGTAAGCTGAATTCGTTTTGTAGCTAATGAATTTTTTTGGTTTCTATAGTCTGAACTAGCTTTATGCGCATAATTAACCGCATCATTAACAGTCAACATTTTTTCAGCATACACTTGAAATTGTACATTTAACACTAATAATCCAATTACACCTAAAGTCGTTATGATTTTTCTAGAAATTAATGTATTAAATAATTCCATAATCAATCTAACCTTTCAATAGAGTAAAATGAATATTCTTCATCCCTGTCACAAAAATAAAAACAATATCTAAGCCCATTAAAATTATACGATTGTACATACATCTTATCACTTGATTTTTCATCAACAGCTTCAAAAACGTCCTCATAATTATTACTAAATTCATATTCCGAAAAATTTTTATAATTGTCTTCATCATTACTTCTTAGATAATCTATTGCACTCATTTCATTAAATAAAACTCTCGTGTACCCAGTGTAATCTTTAACTCCACGTAAGTTATCTATCACTTTATCAAGTTCTTTTCTACTCAACTTATCAATATTTTTAAAATACTCATTATCTAAAATATAAATTTGTTCCACTACTCCATCATTGCTAACAGAATTACTTAAATTGTTTAAACATGTCATAACCCCTAAACTTTTATATATAACACATGTTTTTACATCATAACTATAAATCAAACTATCTTCTAAAAAACTTTCTTTTAACACAGCAGGTTCCTGACCTAAATAACCCTCAATACAAGGATGATCATCTGAAAATGAGCCTTTAAAAATTTTTCGCCCAAGTTTATTAAACAAAATGCCTTCCCCATTTTTTAACCCCGCTATAAAAGCTCCTTCATAATTAATCTGTCCATTTTCATAATAAAGTTTACCTTCACCTTCAAATTTATTACTTGCAAAATCACCTGTATACTTTACTTTTTCTTCATCATTATAATATAATGTACCTTTTCCACTATATTCATTATTGACAAAATTGCCATCATATAAAATCTTACCATTTTCACCATAAAGTCTGCCTTTTCCAGTTGCCACACCTTCTCTGAGTTCTCCCACATATTTAGCATCATTTTTTTTAGAAAGCACTCTAGCTATGCCACTGTAAGAGCGAAGTGCCCTGTTACTATAATATTTAGTATAAATTTTATTGCTTCCAAAATTTTCCAACCTTTGAGACATTAACTCTGGTACAGCTGAGACCACATACACAACCGATATAATAACTAAACAATAAAAAATCACTTTAAATAATTTTTTAGATATTGAAAAACTTCCTACGTTGTAATATTCTTTAATACTTTTAGGTGGCACAAATAAATTTTTAATATAATCAAACAGAGATGAAGCTAACTCTTGTAACTTTAAACCAAATTCTTTAAAATCCATAATACTATATTCTTAATAATAATT
>CAYPLT010000002.1:12847-26183 GCA_964411695.1 uncultured Candidatus Soleaferrea sp. | reverse complement strand
TAATCACCCCTTATAGGGGTGGAGCAAACCACCGGTTCAACCGGTGGTTTTGATTAGCTTAGCTTTTATTTACTTGTCATATAACAACATTTAAACATTAAGATGCCTGACTAAATATAACGCTCTATAGCTTATAAGTGAACTTTTCATTCATGTAAAGCATAAATAACAAATACTATACTTAATTTCTTCGTAATATTCAAAAATAAGCGTTTTAAGAAGCATTTAAATTTAACAGTAGTATCCACTATGGAACATAGATGATTGTCTTATATGAGGCTAAAATATCAATTCTATGGCATCACAAAAAATTACGTATATCTTTTCTAACTAATACCTTTACAAGGCTTCTTACTCTTAAAAATAAAAGATACTTTATTTTTATATTTAATTTTTTTAATACTCTAATATATAATAAAACTAAAAATAAAATTAAAGTTTTCAACACTAAAATTTTTTAAAAATCCCCTAATATATATATACTATATATATACCGTGATTATATTATAGAAATTATACGTTTTTTTTTTAGGGGTCGAATGTCTTGGATTCATGATGGCTTTCACGTTTTGTTGAGTAACAAAAATAGGGGCAACAACAACAAAAATAGGGGCAGTTATAATTGTGTAAAACTTTTATTTATTTTGCACAATTAAATTTTAGCTAAAAATGAGGAATTATCATGACAACAAATATATGGAGTATGAACAACAAAATTAGGGAGTAGGAAATTAAATTAAAAATGTTTTCTTTTTGTTTCTTTGATATCATCTAATAGATTTCTATTTTTGGTGGTTACCTTTGATCTTTTATAAGTATTTTTGTATGTAAGTGAGTTTTGAGCGTTGGTTATCATTCGGTTTATGTAATAGTCTTTTAAATATTTTTGATTAATGCTTGAGAATTGACTTAACGAAAATAGTTTTTTAATTAATTTTTCGTTTCCATTTGCAAAATAATTTACAATTGTTATGTAGGCTTGGGCGGCTTCGCTTGTGCTTTTGTAACCTTGCAAGTTACCGCTATGTAATCTTTGCCATTTTTCGCCTTGTTTGCTACGTTTAATAATCTGTGTTAAAGTATTGATATCTTTTGTTGATGTGATTGTTTGAGGTTTTTCTAATAATTTAAAAGATGATTTTGAATTTAAGTGATAGTTTGAAAAATTTTTTGAATATTGTTTAAATAGCATATTTAGTCTTTCTTGAGCTTCTTTAGGTTCATTAAAATTCAAATTATTGCCGGTTAACGCTATATATCTGTCTTTGGAGTATATTTCTATTTCCTGAGTTTTTATTGCTTTAGGAATGCTTCCAATGCAAATTATATGAATTCCTTTTTCACTTTGGGAATATTCCATGTAACAATCTGAGAACATAATTTGGAGTTGTTTTGCAAGAGAGTTTTCTTCACCATTTTCTTGAATGCAGTTATCTAAATCTATGAACGTCATGTTACAATTTTGGGTAAAACAAAAGCCGATGCCGTCAAACGAACCACCGTATTTATAAAAATTGATGGCATCATCGTAGCAGCAACAGCTTTTGGTCGGGTTGGCTCTACGCCCGGTTCTTGGGTCATATGGAACTTTTTTGACATATTTTTGCCCTTCTTTTTTCCATACGACCCAGTTATTAATTTTTTTTAAATATTCAGGAACGAAAAATCCCATATGTTAACCTCCAATTAAAGTTTGTTTTTCTATGAAAAATTGAATGCCGTCTGGTTTTTGACTTCCGGAATTATAATATTCATTCCAACTTTTTAGAACGTCATATCTTTTTAAATGGTCAAATATTGCATATACTACCAGCCTGGCTCTTTCTTTTTCTTGCCATGTGCGTCCTATCTGGCATTGTTCAAACAAATCTGTGAAGTTGATTTTATTGCTGTGTGGTTTAGGGACATCTGCGCTTCTTGCTCTCATATAACTCCAAACGAATGAAATTATTACATTACGTAGCGCTATTCTTTTTTTAGAAAGAGGAATTGTTTTAAGAATTTTACTTGATTTTATGATGTTTTCTTTTGAAGCCCCAAGTTTAGTTAATTGTTTTTGACATTCTCTGGTGTTGCCTTTAATTGTTTTTCCAGTGTCTAATGTTAAAGTCCAATATTCTTCTTGTATTCTTTTTATGTCTTGAGAAACGCTTTCAAACATGCCAAGTTTTTCACTTATCATCATTAAAAGCGGAGTGTCATCAAAAACAATTAATGTTTCATTTTGGCCTCTAATTTTACCCCAAAATTCATCAAAAGACAAAATTCTGAGACGACCACCTTCCATTTCAAACTCTTCAAAAATTTTTTGAGCGTTGGCCAATCGAAATGATATTTTGCGATTATTAGTTTCTAATTTGCGCAAATCATTCAAGATGTCTTCTTTTTGCTCTTTGGTAGGACTTTGTTCACCTCCACCTCTTACACCTCTGTAAATTTGCCCTATAGTGCAGAAAATTTTACCTTTTTGAGTAACTTGACCATCCTGCTTATATTTCATTATGGTTTCCAAAATTTCTTTTTCATAGGGTGTTAAATAGCCGTCTATGATGGTCATCATTGCATTTTCTCTGCTAGAAAGAAGAAGGTTTGTTATTTCTTCTTTACTCTTTTCTTGAGGTCTGGTAATTTTTTTAATAACCGGGTTATCTAAAATATAGCTGCGTCCACTGTCAGTTGAATTTTGAAGAATGCTTTCTATCTCTTGTTTTATTTCTATGGGCAAGTTAGAGATAACTATGTTGCTTTCTTCTTCACCGATGACTTTTTTCATGCTGTTAAAAGCATTTATGAAGTTAAAAATTA
Organism: uncultured Candidatus Soleaferrea sp.; assembly: GCA_964411695.1. Taxonomy (GTDB): domain Bacteria; phylum Bacillota; class Clostridia; order Oscillospirales; family Ruminococcaceae; genus RGIG8779. The sequence goes on along the minus strand of CAYPLT010000002.1, from coordinate 23,378 downwards.
CTTCTGTAGTTTTGTTATCGGGCAAAGTTTTAGCAAATTCCTCATCAACATTTTTATTCCCGTCATCGTCTTTTTTCAATAAATTAAAGGTAGTGTAAAGAAGTAAGTCAAGAATTTGGTCAAAGTTGTTTTGAAGCTTTTTTTCAATTTCGTCTGCAACTTGCTGAAGTTGATTTTTAATAAAATCATTTTCTGTTTTTTCTATCTCTTTTTTTAGTTCTTGCAGATTTTTAATATCTTCAAAAATTTTCTCTTTTTTCATTTTTGCTGACATTTGTTCAAAAGTTATTTCTTCAAATTGTTCCACGATATATCATTCTCCATTTTTTCACGTACAATGTCGTTAAAAAGGTCTGTAATACTTTTTCTTTGTTTAAATTTCAAATAGTTTAGATATTCTCCTAAATCAGGGTCCATATAGAGAGAAAATCTATAAGCGCCTGCTCTTTTAGGAGCTTTTTTATTATTTACTAATTTAGGGGTGTTATTTTCAGAATTAACAGAAGGTTGGTCAGAAGATTCCAAATTAGAAAAGTTATCGAGAAATTTTTTCATATCGAAATCCGGTTGTTCTTTGAACTCATCACGGTATTGTAGATTATCTGCTACACCGAACTTGCTGCTTTTATTTTTAGCCATATTATAGTTACTCCTTCTTTGATATTTCAGCACAAATAGGTGAAAATAGTGTAGATTTGAGGTTTTGCCTTAAACGCTCAAAAATATGCGAAATAACGCACATCAATAGTCAAATAGGTAATTACACCAAAATAGTGAAAACGTCGCCACAATGTCAAATTTTTGGCATTATAAGGCATTTTAAAGAGATTATTAAATTTAGAGTGAAACGGCAAATAATTTTTATTTTTAGTATTATGTTATTATTTCTGCTAACAACTCATTTGTAAATTCCACATAATCTATTGCCGTTGTGCTGTTAGGCGCATATTTTATGAGTGTAGTTCGTTTTGCTTGAGCTTCTTGAGCTTTAGTACTTGTTCTAATAGTTGTGTTAAATAGCTTTGTATTCATGTCCTTAGCGATTGAATTAAGAGCTTGACGAGTTTCTTGCGAAAGAAGTGTACGGCTGTTAAATTTAACCAGTAATAGCCCTAAAACTTTGAGTTTTGGGTTAAACCTCTTTTTAATGCTGTTTATTGTTTCGTTAAGCTTAGAGAGCCCTTGTAAGCTGTATCTGTCGGCAGTTACTGGTATTATTACAGCATCAGATGCAATTAAACAATTGTAAAGTACTTCGCCCATATACGGAGCAGTGTCTATAATTATAAAATCGTAATCTTTAAGAGATTCTAAAGATTCTTGCAATTTAAAGCGCCCATTTAAGTCACCGTATAATTTAGTATCTGCTTCTCTAAGTAATGGGTCACCGGCAATAATATGCCCATGTGGAGTTATTTGAATAGCTTCTTGAGCAGGTGTTGTTTCATCTTCAATAATTAAATCATATAGAGTAGCAACACCTTCAATTTGTGCTCCGTATGTATCTGAGCTGTTAGCTTGTTGGTCAGCATCTATCAAGAGGGTTTTATACCCTTTTTCAGATAAGACACTTGAAACAGCAGTAGCTGTGGTGGTTTTTCCGCAACCGCCTTTTTGATTTGAAATTGTTATTACCATATAAAAAATCCTTTTTAAAAAACATAAAAACATATTTATGTTTTTATGTTTTTTGTATTCATTAGTATTATATAGTAAAACTGTGCTTTTGTCAAGAACTAACAAAATTAATTTATTGAACGTTTGAAAGGATTTTAACATAAAAACATAAAAGCATATTTATGTTTTTTTACATCAGGCTTACCAGCTTCATAATAGTAATAATTTGTACCTTATAACAATTTTTGATTAACAAATTGATGTATTATATAAAATATAGCTATTAATAGTTATAAAATATTTGAAACTTTTTTATATCATATATTGACAAATATATGATATTTATGTTATGATATTTATAATAAATTTAGTATTAAAAGGATGATGAATCATGGTTAAATATTTTAAAAAAGTATTATGTATTTTTATGACTATTTTATACTTTCCAGTGATAATGTGTTATGCTAGTGCTGACAACGAGATGGTATCGAATGACTTAGTGTTTCCAGAGGGTTTTTCGCAAGATAATTTTAGTTTTAACAAAACTACCGATGAAGAACATTTAAAAATTTCAGTTATCATACCAGTATATAACGTTGAAGAATATTTGAATGAATGTTTGGACAGTATTATAAACCAAACTTATTGTAACTTGGATATAATTTGCGTAAATGACGGTTCAACCGATAACTCTCTAAACATTTTAAGACATTTTGAAAGTTTAGATAACCGAATTAAAGTAATCGATCAAACTAACCAAGGTGTTTCATCGGCTAGGAACAGAGGGATGGAAATAGCTACTGGTCAATATATTTCTTTTGTTGATCCAGATGATTTTTTGGCTCCTGATACTTATGAAATTGCAATGAAGAAAATTAAAGATAACGTCGATATACTTGTTTATGGTTATAGTGCCTTCCCAAATCCTACTGGATGGTTTATTACATCTGGAAAATCGAAAGATATGATTTATAACAACGATTCTGTTAACGCATACTTTGATTGCGGAAGTATTGGTACAATTGTTTGGAACAAACTTTATAAAACAGATCTATTAAAACAATATAATCTAACATTTAACGAAAATCTAAAAATGGCTGAAGATCTATGCTTTAATATGAATACATTTGTATACGCAACAAAAATACAGTTTATAAACGATCAACTTTATAATTATAGATTAAGAAGCGGATCCTTAACTGAAGTCTATATTGGTCAAAAAAAAGCTGATAATCACATAATAGCAATCAAAGATGTATTAGAAAATTGGCAAAAGCTAGGTTTATTAAAAGATAATGGACATAAAGTTTTGGCATACATCATAAAGTTTTCTTGTAACACAATCAAAAGTATCAAAGATGAAGCAGCTCACAGAGAAGCAGAAAATATTACAGATGAGATTGCTCGCCAAGAATTTGAAAATACTAAAGATGAAGCAGCGCGTCAAAAAGCAGCTTGCGAACTTTTAGAATTAGTTTGGAGATTCATAGATAAAAGCGCAAAAGAGCAACTACCTCAAATATCAAAAGATGGTCTCCAATATATAGAGTCTTTAGCTTTAGAAGATTAGATCTAAAATAGGTCGACAATTAATAAGAAAATAATCATATAACGAATATACTTTCTATTCTAGATAAAAAACATAAAAACATATTTATGTTTTTATGTTTTTATGTTTTTATGTTTTTATGTTTTTTACATCAGGCTTACCAGCTTAGTCTATAGACTTGACATAAAAATTAAATAACTATAAATTAAATAATATGATTTCTCAGCCACTCTAACAAATGAACATAATTTAATTTACCAGATGAAATGGACAATATAATAAAGATTAATTCTTGCTCTTCATAAGCAATTGATATTTTATTAATATCAAGAAACACAAGCATAGAATGTGTAGCAATTCGTTTGTTACCGTCAATAAATGGATGATTTCTAATTAATCCGTGTCGCAGCTTTTTCTAATATTGTAGGGTACAAATCTTGACCGTCAAAGGTTTGAAAAGGAGTATATATTGCACTTTCTAAAAGAGCTTCATCGCGAATACCGTCTATTCCACCAAACTCAAAAATTAAAGTAGAATGAAGCATAATAATTTGTTGCTTTGATAAAATTTTCATTTAGCAAGCTCCTCGTAGATATTTTTATTGCGCAAAATTAATTTATTTGAAGATGCAAAAACATCATCGTCTGATGCATTTTGCATCTTTTCTGCTTGGTTAAATTCTAAAATTATATATCTTGGAGAATTATTTTTTAAAATAATAGCTGAACCAAATTGATCTACTATTTTAGCAACTTTAGAAAAATTTTGATTAGCTTCAGATATAGATACCATAGTATTAGTATCAATATTCACAATATCACCTCCTAATAATATTATATACAAATATTATGATGAATTCAACCTAAAATTCAAAAGCATAAAAACATAAATATGTTTTTATGTTTTTCCTACCGACCTTGCCGGTAGTGGGATATTTACCCATACCATAACAAATGAAAGACTTGCACGCCGTGGATATTATGATATATCTGAGGCGTACAAGTCTCCGCAAAATTATTATGAATAATCATATCGTTATTGTTTTTAAAATCAAATGTTACATCCGACATATGTAAAAAATAATCGGCAAAATACTCTTTTATAACATGCTGCTTGTATCCACAGCATATTATAAATTCATCGAAACCATAATGAGAATATGTTTTCATTATGTGCCATAAAATTGGCTTACCACCTATTTCTATCATTTGGCTTCGGTTTTAAATGGCTTTCTTCTGATATTCTAGTTCCAAACCCACCTGCTAGCAAAACTACTTTCATAATCTTAAATTCCTCCTTAATGAAATTATTTATCACTCTCATATGTTGCATTAAGTGAATTAATTAATATATCATCATTACTATTATTATAACATCTAAATTCTATGTCATTTACATTCTTATTAATTTGAACTTCATAAGTTACTTTTGTTGGTGTAACATTTACGTTGTTAATTTCAAATATTTTATTCTCTTTGTTGCTGTAAACATCAAATGCACCATTTTGTAAATTCTCACCAATAATTGTAACTTTATATTTACCTTTGTTAAGTTTTGCATATGGTCCAAACTGCATATCATTATTGTTAAGTATTAATTTTTTATCCAAACAACTTGATATTTCTGAGTTATGCCCTAATTGTGAACCGAATTTAAACACATTATAATCACTATTTACTTTCTTTGATATATCATAATCATAAATGAATATAGAGTAATCATCTATATCTAAAACTTCTTTAGGCTCACCTAATATATCTATTACTTTTTCTTTATCCACATAGTCTCTATCCCCTTCATCTCCACTGACGATAACAAAATTAGCTGGTTCTTTATACCAACTGCTTTTGCTGAGCCAACGGGATTGCTCTATATCTGGCCCATTTGTAATAACATTACTTACCTGAACTTTTCCTTTGCTTGCCAGTGTTACAACATGAGAAGACCAATATGGAGCAAACCCATTTGTCAAATTCTGATCTATTAAATAGTTGGCTAATGTAACATATGAAGGATCTTGTAATTGCTTCATCGGTAGAAATGGAATTCGTGATATTGGAATCAAACAAAAGAACATTATTAAAAGTCGTTTTATTTTTTTATATTTCAAATTAAAATCCGCAAACATAGTTTTTAATTTTGTTATGTACATTTCGTAATCAAATCGACATACTAATATCAGCAAAAACAAAACAGGAATAATTACATACCTTGCAGCAAAAGGATCAAACATATTAGAAAAAGTAAAAGCTGCTGTTTGCAAACATATACCTAAAACTAACACTTGATCTACAATGTTAACTTTAAAAAAGTTTTTTATATTATAACATAAAACCAATACACTGATGATAAATAGTAAAAACCCAACTAAATTGCAATAAGATTGTAAAGAAAAAATCTTCTCACCCCAAAAATCTGCGTTAAAATATCTAAGAAAAAAATGTAAAGTACCAGATATGTTATTGCCAATACTTTCAAAAGTACAGAAATATTTAGTTCCTGTACCTCCATATCGCCATAACCCTAATATTGTTGTTGTACCATTAAATATTTTAGACAATATCAATATAACAACGCTAGATATAGTTAAATTAATATCTATTTTATTCTTTTCTTTTAAATATCTTACCAGTGTAATGAAGATTAGCGGTATCGTAAATACATAATAGCATAGATCACTAGTAATATTGGCTATTAACATTAATATATAAAAATATCTCTGTGATTTTTTGTTATTGTTTTCCGAGTATATTTGTTGAAGTAATATAAACATTAGTATTATATATGTCATCAACTCTGCATGCCCAAAGTTGTTGATGACAAAATATTGAAATGCCCTAAAAACCATACAACATATTGTTATAAACATAGTTAGTTTTGATGTTCTATGAGAATATATAAGTTTTGTTATCAAGAAAAAGTTTATGGTCAATATTAACGCACTAACAACGTATATGGCATTAATGTTATAACCATTTATTAATATACCTAAAATAGCTGGTGGTAGATAAGAAAATATCTGTGATACTGTCGAGCCATACCAATCTTTTAAAAACACGTTGCCTTGCAAAATATCTTTTGCTCTTAAAAATATTACAGCATCATCTGAGGTGATAGGTGTATGGCTGCTAAAAAAATAATACATATTATAAAGCCCAAAAAATAAAATAACAAATCCAATTAGTCTTAAAACAGATTTTTTATTTAGTAATTTGTTTTTCATTTAAGTTCTCTTCCATATTTTTAAATTTTATATATTTTCTGTATATTTGCAGAGTGTTTTCTACCATAACTTCATTTGAAAACATCTGTTCAAATCTGTTAAAAGCATTCATACCAATTTTTTCTCGAATATTTTTGTTAACAACCAATTTATTGATTTTATTTTCTAGGCTCTTATGGTCTTCAACATCGATTAAAAAACCTGTAACATTATCATCAATTATTTCTTGCATACCTCCTATCCTGCATCCAATAACAGGTTTTCCATAGCTCATTGCTTCAATCAAAATAATACCAAAAGATTCATAAAGAGATGGCGCAATTAATATATCGCAATTTCTTAATTCATTGGCTTTTTCATCATTGCTAACCTTACCCAAAAATATTACCTGATCAAACCAGTTTTTATTCTTATACATTTTATGAAATTGATTTTTGAACGTATCACCAATTGAATTATCTTTTTCTGTATGGTCTCCTAGGAATATAAATCTTACATTTTTATGTTTTTCAAGTACATTAGGTATGGCGTCAAAAATAGTGTGTATACCTTTTCGTCGCTCTAGACGACCGATAAATAATATATTTATCATTCCATCATGTTTATTTTGTTTTGTATTATCAGGTTTATCTACACCTAAATACACCTTATCAATCTTGTCTTTCATTTCAATGTCATACATATCTTCAATTGTTTCTTGAATATGATCACTAATTTTAATAATACCAGTTGCATCAAGTAACATCTGTTTTTCAAATTGAGCAAAAACTTTCAAGTCATCATTTATTTTCCAACCACATGTCTCTGCAACTTTTAATAAAGGGGTTTGAAGTCTTATAATTACTGGTATTTTTTTTGATAATATGTTGCTAACTACACTTCCTTCAAAATCCCACAAAGGGCTTTCAATAATATCCAATGAATATTTTTTGCGTAATTTCTGTATTTGTTTATATACGTTATATGAATATTGCAAATTGTTATATGAAGTTGGATAAGAATCCATTTTTTTTATATTTAATGTTTTTTCATTTTTTATCGAGTGCATATTAATTCCATCTTGTAACCACGAGTAATCTCTATCTCCTGCTGTAATTACATGTACATCATGTCCTTTATTAACGAAACCTTTGGCAAGCTCAAAGGTATACTTAGCTATTCCACCAAAACCACAAAAAATATCGTCTTTACTTAATAAACAAATGCTCAAAACCTTATCACTGAAATTTGGTTCAAATTTTAAAAAACATGTTTCGTTTTCTAAATCAAAATTAAACTTTCTAGGTTTTTCTGATTTACCGTCACGATAACCTTGTTCGTATGCTTCTAAACAAACACTAACAAATTTTTTGTATTCATTATTCGAAATTTTTTTCTCCATTCTCCACTTTTTAAATGAGTCCATGTGTGATTGTTTAATTGATAAAACCTTTTCTTCACGCTCAGCGTCAGTTGCAAATCCTTTACTATTTTGTAAAGCAAAATATATTTTATTCTTGATAATTGGAAACCAATTTAACCGACAACAATCAAATGTATTTTTTCTAATATGACTAGCTGCAAATTCATGGTGAATGTAAGCTTGCGGATGGTGTAAAATTTTGTAACCTGCTCTTACCACTCTCAAACACAAGTCGGATTCATCATGGAAATACTCATAATACTCATCAAAACCGCCTACATCTATTAAAGCTTTTTTTAAAAATGTACAGTTTGTTCCAAGCATCATATTATATCTTATGTCTTTTGGATTGTTATAATTTGAACCATTCTGGCAGTGTACATCAGCATCTCCCCATATATCTACATATCCATTTTCAAATTGAAAATGATCATCGCCAGGACCATATACTCTACCTCCAACACCACCAACTGTTTCATCACTATACATAGATATAATATCATTTAACCAATTTGCGTCAGGGATAGCATCATCATCAATAAAAGCAATAATTTCTCCTGCACTTAATTTTATTCCAATATTTCTTGATATAGATAAATTAGTGATAGGATTTGTCGCAACCTTTATTTTTCCCTTATACATATCCAATATTTTATCTGTACCATCTGTAGATGGGCCATTAACTACAATCACTTCGAAATTTTTATATCGTAGGTTCTCTAGAGATTTCAAAGTACGTTTCAAAAAAGTTACTCTATTATATGTACAGATCACAATTGATACTTTTTTTCCCATGTTATTTACTCCATTTCACAATTAATTCATAAAGTTTTCCTTTTACCCTATTTTTACTAAATCTTAATAAATTAGTATTCTGTGATTCTAATATCTTGTCCTTAAGATTTTTGTTTGATAAAATCAAATATATTAACTTGCTTATCTCATCGTACTGTTTAGATTTAATAAGTATACCACTATCTCCCATAGTAAAGCTAATCGCCCCTGCATCATAAGCAAATACTGGTATTTGGAAGAACATTCCTTCTAAAACAGGAATACAAAAACCTTCATGTTCACTCATGCAAACAAAAACATCGGATTCTTGATAATGTTTTTCTAACAATTTATCAGACACCTTTCCCGTAAAAACAATGTTGTTGCTACTAGATAAAGTTTTTACGTGATCAAGCAACATAGTAGTATAATCATTAAAATATTGATCATTTCCAACAAAGAAAAGCTTACTATTGCAATCTATATTATTATAATAATAATCAAATAAATCAATAATGTCTTCTATCTTTTTATTCTGTGCTATTCGACCAACAAATAAAAAATTTGTAATGTTATTTTTTTTATTACTAATTATTTTTTTATCTCCAAAGTCTACCATTATTGGTAAAACATCCGCGTTTCTACATATATTCATATCTTTAAGACATGAAACATTATAATCTGAGTCACCAACAAAATAGTCGTAAAATCTTTTTATGTTATTTAATTGCTTTAGTCCATTTTCACAACTTTTTTTTGCTTCTCCACCTAAAAACTCTGGTGGAGTAATATTATGATAAACGAAGATTTTTTTACAATTACACGTTCTTATTTTATCAACAATGTTGCTATATCCGGAATAATGGTGGATAATAATATCATCTGTATTTGTTTGTAATTCTTTAATGTCTTTTCTTGTATCAGCTAATCTATCATCGCAATACTTAGAGTATATAGATGTAGTATACCCTAATTCCTTAATAAGCAATGATTTATCAATAACATCATTACTTACTCCATCACCGTAATCTAATGCATCTAGCACTTGAATAATTTCCATCTACTATTTCCTCCTTTTATAATTTTTTCTTATCTATAAATATAGAATTCACACCAGTAAAAGCATACTCTGTATAATCTTGTTGTTCCATAAAATCTATAATATCCATTCTCTTTTGATCTAATACAATATGTGGCATATACTGTATAGTTTCTATAATAAACACTACTGGCCTATACTTATTAAAATCCATATTTTTTAAAATATTAAGCTCATCTCCTTCTATGTCTATAGATATAAAAGATGGTGCCTTATCATTAAAATATGTTTTGATAATATCGTTAATTGATATAATAGGCACATTTATTGTTTCTTCTATTCTTGCATATTTATCATTGCTCAAAGTATTATCAATAAATTCTTTATTAAAAGAGCTTAGACCATATCCGTTAATGACATAAAACGGCAAAACATCACCTGTTTTTGTACCTACACCACAATTAATAACGGTGTCTCGACTTCTGTAATGCTGTAAGTCTTTTGCCAACACAGGATTAGCTTCTATCAATACCCCACTAATTCCTTTTTTATAAAAATGAAACGTATTATTATAATTTTTATAATGGTTAGCACCTATATCTAAATAAGAAGTTATACTAACATTAGTAGGTAATTTAGAAAAAACCATACTAACAATAACATCTTCTCCTGACTGAGAATATGTTGCAAATGATTGATTTTGATCAGCTGATATAATTTCATTACAAGCATCTATTCGTTTATTTGTTGATTCTATCCACTTTTCATTTCCTGTTATACGACAACTTTCGCTTTGCAACCAAGATTCATTATTTGTTATTTTGTTCAAATTTTCTTCTGTTCGCTTTCTAATATCATCTATTGATGCATTATTTTCTTCTGTTCGCTTTCTAATATCATCTATTGATGCATTATTTTCTTCTGTT
>CAYPLT010000002.1:0-12747 GCA_964411695.1 uncultured Candidatus Soleaferrea sp. | reverse complement strand
CGCTTTCTAATATCATCTATTGATGCATTATTTTCTTCGGTACGTTTTTTAACATCATCTATGGATAGGTAAATATTTTTTATATTGCTTTTTAATTCAGCAATATTGGAACAAAGCAAACTTATTAATTCTACATTATTTGAGTTATACTGTTCTTGATATCTAGTGGATACTTTCATTAGTTTTTTTATAATCTTTTTTATAAACCTAAATCTAGTGTTTGATGGCAGCAACATAGTTATGTTCTTGTTTAAATACATATTATTAATATAAGATTGTGCTAATGGCATGAAATCATCAGAAACAAATGTATCTTGGTTTATTTTTTGATGAATTTTGTTGTTTCGTTTAATTTCTTCCCAGTTAATTGAACTTAACATTGTTTTTGTCTTCATTGTTAACTCATCATTATTGCATACGCGAAACATCTCTTCTGTTCTTTTGATCTCATCTAAAACTTCTTTGGCTAAATTGTTCATGCAAATCTCTCCTCTTTATTTTTTATATAAATTTTGCATTTATCTTACAAATACCAATATCTTGCTTGTTTGATACAACTTTAAATTTCAATATTTTTTTTATGTCATCTTGCGGGAAATTATCTTCGGTATAAGCTGCTACATCCAAAAAATATTCGCCTGGCATCAAATTCATTATCTCAATTTTTATAATAACACTTCCATTGCCATTGACACTTATAAACCGATTATTTTCAATCCAAACATTTGTTCCATAACATAAAACATTATTCATATTGGTGATAGAGAACCCTATATTGGACTTAACACTATTTCTCACTGAGGTATATTCAATTTTGATCTTCATTGGATCGCCGGTCTTAAAAACATAAGATTCCTGATCATCGCTGTTTAAAAGAGAAACTTTCTCAATTGTTACTTCGCCGTTCCCCCACCGATTTCTGTTCTCTAGCTTACCGGAAGCTACCACTTCTTTATCTTCTTCTCCTGAATTATTTTTAACCTGCTCTTTTTTCTCAGCGGCAACTGTTTTCTGACCCATAAATTCTAAGTAATGAGGATGAATATCTCTTGGTACTCCGATCTGCCGTATCTTTCCACTTTCAATCCAGACGCTACGCTCACAAATTTGTTCTATCTGACCAAGTGCATGTGAAACAATAACTATCGTTGTTCCCGCTGCTTTTATTTCTCTTAGCTTATTAAAACATTTAGCTTGAAAGTTAGCGTCTCCAACAGCTAAAATTTCGTCTATGAGAAGTATATCTGCATCAACGTTTATAGCAACAGCAAACGCTAGTCTCATATACATACCTGAAGAATATGTCCTAACAGGGTTATCTATAAACTCCTCTAGCTCAGAAAAATCTATAATACTTTGAAGCCTTTTATCTATCTCTTTCTTGTTAAGTCCGAATATAGACGCATTCGTGTATATATTTTCTCTTCCGCTCATATCAGGATGAAACCCTGCGCCAAGCTCTATTAGACTAGAAATACGCCCATTCATAGTTATCGAGCCTTGATCAGGATAAATTATCTTTGTCATCAATTTAAGAAGCGTACTTTTTCCGCAGCCGTTCTGGCCGATGAGTCCGATAGCTTCGCCTTTCTTTACATCAAATGAAATCCCTTTAAGTACTTCGCGGTTTTCATACCTATTTCTATTTTTAAAGAGTATTTTTTCTTTAAAACTTTGACCTTTGTCGTAATATACTCTAAAGCTCTTATGTATATCTTTTACACTAATTGCAACCATTTACATTTCCTCCACAAATCTCTTTTTCATTAAACCGAAAACAAAATACCCAACAATTAAAACAAACGTACCTAAAATGGTTGCGCTAATAAAAGTTCTTATATGAGGAACCTGTCCATAATATAAGATATCTCGGTACCCTCTGATGATAGGAGTCATAGGATTAAACGAAAATATCCTTTGGTATTTTTCTGGCACAATTTCTATGCTATACATAACTGGAGTTAGATACATCCAAGCCATAGCAACTATACCGAGGATATGCTCTAGATCTCTAAAAAACACCGTTATTGCTGAAGATATAAATGCTATGCCTAAACAAAGCACATACTCAATAGCCATAATTACCGGAAGATAAAGAAACGCTACAAAACTAAGCTTTACCCCAGCAATTAGTACTACTGCGAAAACAACTATAAAACAATAAAGCATATTTACAAAACAACTGGTTACATAAGCTATAGGCAAAACTTCCCTGGGAAAATATATCTTTTTTACCATATCCTTCTGGCTAAGAACTGACGTTGACCCACCGGTAAGGGCCGCAGAAAAAAATATCCATGGAATCAGCGCTACAAATAGAAATAAATAATATTTGTCAATATCAGATTTTAAAATAAACGAAAAAACCAGCGTATACACGCAAAGCTGTAGTAAAGGGTTAATAAAAGTCCACATAAAACCTAAAAAAGAACCTTTATATCTGCCCCTCAGATCTTTTCTAACTAAACTAAAAACCATCTCTCGATAGTCATAAATTTCTTTTAACGTATTCATATACTCTAAAATCTCCCCTAATTACAAATGTTACTTCTAAAATAATCTAAAGTATCTTTGATAGTAGTTTTTATATCTAAACTAGGAGACCATTTTGTGTGGGCAATAATCTTAGAAATATCAGCTTTGATTACTGGTACATCCACAGGTCGAAGCTTCTTTTCATCAACAAGAACATCAATTTTAACTTTAGACATAGATAATATGATATTTAGAATTTCGTCTATTCCTATAGCTACTCCACTACCGACATTATATGTTTCGCCATTAATACCAGATTTGATTAACTCAAAATAAGCTTTTACAACATCCCTAACATCAGTAAAATCTCTCTTTGCTTTGAGGTTTCCAACTCGAAGAACAGGTTCTCTTAAATTTTTTTCTATCTCTGCTACCTGCTTACAAAAATCAGCAACAACAAACGTAGGCTCCTGCTTAGGACCAAAATGGTTAAAAGCCCTAACCATTATTAAATCCATATTATAAGCATTAGAATAAATCTTTCCTATCATATTTTGACAAGCTTTTGTGGCTGCATAGATATTACAAGGGTTTACTTTGTTTGTTTCAGAAATGATTCCCTCTTTGTTTTCACTAATGTCAATTTTTCCATATTCTTCAGCCGACCCAACAATTAAAATACGCGGATTTATATTTAAAGAACGAACAGCTTCGAGTAAATTGATGCACCCTTTAATATTAACATCCGCAGTTAAAGCAGGTTTTGCCCAAGAAACAGAAACAGAACTTTGTGCTGCTAGATGAAAAATATAATCTGGCTCCACCTCTTTTAATAAAGCTGATATTTGCTCACAATCAAGTAGATTTAAATTAAATACTTTATCTTTATCATCAATTTGTTGCGCTGGGAGTTTGGTTAGATAAACATCTAACCATTGACTGATTAAATAATCTTTTAAATATCCGCCAACAAAACCTCCGCCACCAATAATTAAAGTTTTCACTTAGCAACGCTCCTTGTTTATATATTAAGTTATTTATTAGGATAATTTCAAATCGTTTTCTACCATTCTTTTTACTAAATCGCCAAAAGAAATTTCTCTCTTCCAGCCAAGGTTTTTCTCTGCTTTTGAAGGGTCACCTAACAAAATATCAACTTCAGCCGGTCTATAAAATTTAGGATTTATCTTTACTACTACGTTGTTTGTATCTACATCGATTCCAACTTCATTGACACCTTCACCTTGCCACTTTATTTTTATATCAACACACTTAAAAGCCTCTTCAACAAATTCTCTTACAGATCTTGTCTCGTTAGTAGCAATAACATAATCATCTGGTGTTTCTTGCTGAAGCATTAGCCACATAGCTTTAACATAGTCTTTTGAATGCCCCCAATCTCTTTTTGCATCCATATTTCCAAGTTCTAAATATTCTTGTTTGCCCAGCTTAATTTTTGCAACAGCGTCCGTAATCTTTCTTGTAACAAATTCCTTTCCTCTTCTTTCAGATTCATGGTTAAATAAAATACCAGAACAAGCGTAAAGATCGTAGCTTTCTCTATAATTTTTAGTAATCCAGTGACCATAAAGCTTTGCTACACCATATGGACTTCTTGGGTAAAATGGTGTTGTTTCTTTTTGCGGAATCTCTTGTACTAATCCAAACATCTCAGAAGTTGAAGCCTGGTAAAACCTACACTTAGGATTCGTCGCTCTAATTGCTTCTAACATATTAGTTACACCTAACGCGTCGATTTCTGCTGTAGCAAGTGGCTGCTCCCAACTTGTTGCAACAAAAGACTGCGCAGCTAGGTTATATACTTCATCAGCCTGTGAAATTCTCATAGCGCTAATCAGTGATATAACATCTGTCATATCAGCGTATATAAAATTAATTTTATCTTTTATGTGACTTGCGTTTCCGTAATTAACTACACTTTTTCTTCTCATTATGCCATAAACATCATAGCATTTTTCCAATAAAAGTTCCGCTAAATAAGAGCCATCTTGCCCTGTAATACCTGTAATTAAAGCTGTTTTTTTATTCATAATATTTAATCTCCTAAAACTAAATTTTTACATTTTTCGTAGAAATCACTTAACATTTTATTTTTGCTAAAAATATTACTTACTCTATCGAATGCATTCTCTCCAAGTTTAATTCTTAGTTTTTCATCATCTACTAACTTCTGAATAGCATCAGATAATTCTTGAGTATCTCCAGGTGTAACTGTCAATCCAGAAATATTATTCAAACTAACATAAGGAACACCAGTTGGCAAATTTGTGTTAATAACTGGCTTTTTATAAACCATAGCTTCAAGTTGAACCAACCCGAAAGCTTCACTGTTCTCAATTGAAGGCAAAACAAAAACATCGCAATCATAAAAAGCAGATTTTAAATCTTCATCATTAACCTTGCTCATAAAATGCACAACACTTTGCAAACCATATTCTTCAACTTTATTTTTCAAATTATTCATCAATGGTCCTTCGCCAATAATAAACAGTTCACCATTTTGTATATTTCTAAAAGCATCTATCAAAACTTCAATGCCTTTGTAGTAAACCAATCTGCCAACAAATAAAATTTTTTTATTTTTTTTATCAAATAAATTCTTTGTTAATATTAATTTTCTTTTTCCATGAATATAATCATCTATATCAATTCCAAACGGAATTATGCAGCACTTATTTTCAAACGGTTTCAAATATTTAGACCCATCTATGTGCCCTTGAGTAGCGACTATAATCAAATCTGCTTTTTTAAGCAACCAATTCATTAATGGCCTGTAGAATACCATTAATTTTTTTTGCCTAACAATATCGCTATGCCACCAAAGAACTAATTTGCCTTTGTATTTTGATAAAAAGCAAGCCAAATCTGCTAAAGGGAACGGCATATGTAAACAAACGACATCACTTTCTTTAGATAATTTTTTAAAACAACTAAAAAAAGAAAACGATATCGGCATTGAAAAATATTTTCCAAAGCTCCCTGCCTTGATAACTCTTACTCCAAAGATGTTTTCTTCAGCCATTTTCCCTTTAGGCTGACAAGCTAAAACTGTAATATCTGCTCTATCTTTAAGACCCTCAGAAAGATCCTGAACAACCTTCTCAACCCCGCCAATCCAAGGGTAATAAAATTTATTAACTTGCAAAATTTTTATTTTTTTTTCATTCATCTCTGGACCAGATCCTCATATATTTTATAAAGTTTCTTAGTAACAATTTCCCAAGAAAATAAACTTGCACGTTCTTTTCCTTTTTGGGAAAGCTGCGTTCTTAAATTTTCGTCACTTATAATTTTTTCCATCCCTGAAGAAATGCTCTCGACAGAAAATGGATCTACTAAAACCGCCGCATCTCCTACAACTTCAGGAAGAGACGAGACACTAGCTGTTAAAACTGGTACTCCACAAGCCATTGCTTCCAAAGGAGGCATTCCAAATCCTTCATATATCGAAGGAAATAAAAACGCTCTTGTAGCATTCATCAAAACCGGAACATCTTCATCAACTACATAACCTGTGAAAACAACATCGTCTTTAAGGTTTAATTTGTCAAGCGTACAAAAAATTCTGTTATCAAGCCAGCCTTTTCCCCCAGCAAGCACAAGTTTTGGACAGGTTACTAATCTTTTTTTGAGCAAAGAATAAGCCTCAAGCAACCGCTCAATATTTTTCCTCGGCTCAATAGTCCCTAGATATAGCAAAAAATCTCCTTCGACGTTATATTTTTGTTTAACGTTTTTTATCATAACTTGGTCAGACATAGGTCTAAACATATTAAGATCTACGCCATTATAAACAACTTCTATCTTTCCCTCACATTCAGGAAAGAACGACAAAATTTCTTGCTTACTAAACTCTGAAACAGTAATAACAAGATCAGAGCGATTAACTGATTTTTTTAAGCTAAGGTCTAGCATCTTCTTGGTTTTAAATCTAACCGTCTCAGGAAACCTTTTATACGCCATATCGTGAACAGTAACAATTTTTTTTCCATTCACTCCTGGAGGAAGATAATAGTTAAAAAAATGAGTTATATCAGCAGAATCTTTAAAAAACGCACTATACGGAATCGGCAAGAAAGTTGAAGCCGCTTTATAAACCGAATTTTTAAAATGAAATTTATTAATCTTAACCTTCTTATCCCCAATAATGGTATTTAAGTTTTCTTTATGTTTTTGCTCACTTATGTAATTTAGAATATATCTGTTGTCATATTGGCTGACCATTGTTTTTACAAACCCATATGTACAATAACCTACTCCACTCTTATGACTATTAATCATCGGTGAAACATCAAAAGCAATTTTCATATTATCCCTACTTAAATCATAGCAAGTGATTTTTATTTTGTTCTTTTATTTTTGAAATCACGTCCTTTACTTTCTGCGCTGAATTTTTATCACAAATTAATATCGCGTCATCCGTGTCAACAATAATTAGATCTTTAAGTCCAATAGTCGCAATCGTCTTCTTACCTGCGGATATAACGCAATTTTTTGTATCGACATTAATAAAATCGCTTGCTAAAACAACATTTTCATCTTCGTCTTTTTTGTTTATTCTCTCAAGCGCAAGCCAGCTACCGACATCATCCCAGCCAAAATCTCCAGGAACAGCATAAATATTCTCTGCTTTTTCCATGATACCATAGTCAATAGAAATTGACTCAAAATTTTTAAAATTCGAATTTAAAACCTCTACAAAGTTTTCTTTTCCAAAGGCGTCAGAAATTTTTATTAGCCCCTCATACATATCAGGTAAGAATTTCTGATAATTTTTCATAATGCTAGACACTTTCCAAACAAACATACCGCTGTTCCAAAGGTACTTGCCTGAGGCCAGATATTCTTTAGCTTTTTCTAAATTTGGTTTTTCTACAAACTTCTCTACTTCAAAAATATTGCTACCGTCTTTATTACAACATATATATCCATACCCTGTTTCTGGATAAGAAGGTGTTATCCCGATTGTCACTAAATTTTCGTCTTTTTCTGCCGTGTTTATCGCAACCTTAAGCGTATCAAGATATATCTGTGGATACTTTATTAAGTGATCTGATGGCAAGACCATCATTATAGCATCATCGTATTTTTTATTTATCGCAGTTGCGGCAAGACCGATACATGGTGCTGTATTCCTACCCACTGGCTCAGTTAAAATATTCTCAGCTGGAAGTTCAGGAATCTGATTTTTAACTAAATCAACATATCGCTCATTCGTCGCAACAAATATATCCTCGACACAAACTAGTGGCAAAAGTCTCTCAACCGTATGTTGAATCATTGTCTTTCCATCGCTAGTTAAAGACAAAAATTGTTTCGGAAGACTTGTCCTACTTTTAGGCCAAAATCTTTCGCCTTTTCCACCTGCCATAATAACTGCTGCTACTTTCATTGTGTTTCTTCCTTTTTTTCAGTTTTATCTCTAAAAGCGCTGTGCTTTTTCGATGTTTGTAAATAACTAATTGACTTGATTTGTTTTTAATTTATTAACATCTAATTTTTATTTTGAATTAAAGTAAATCCATCTAAATTAACAATCTCATATGCATCTTTTGGAATCCATGAAATATCATCAGATTCTCTAAAAATACATATCGCGTCCTTCTCCAATGATTTATTTTGTAAATCATTTAATATTTGATTACTACGTTCCGCAATTTTATTGTATGGTGTTCTTGCTAAATAAAAAATGTTTAAACTGTTCCCTCTTTTCATTAATGTTCCACAAAAATCACAAATCTCATCTGTTTGAAAGTCAGATAGTAATATAATATTTTTATTTTCTATATTTTCCCACTGTTCATTTAAGAGATGTGTTTGTCTTTGGAATTCTTGTTTATAATAATTATGATAATCAATTAACATACCGCTATAGTCTATTAAATTTACAACGACTGTCAAACAAACAACCAACGTAAATTTTTTATTATCTTGAAATATTTCTCTCAGCTTTACAATAACATACAAAAAAATCAGATAATAAACTGGCCAAATAAATCTTCCAGTTGATCTAAAATTTGACAATATTTTCAAAACAAACTGAGGGTACCAAATATTTGTTATCGGTATAGTACCTAATTTAACAGTGGTTCCTAAAGACAATATATAAAAAACTAAAACCATTAACATTAAATAAAATCTAAGTGGATGAGCATATTGATAAGGTATATGATTGTTTTTATTTTTATTTT
The DNA here is from genome assembly GCA_964411695.1 of uncultured Candidatus Soleaferrea sp. GTDB lineage: Bacteria > Bacillota > Clostridia > Oscillospirales > Ruminococcaceae > RGIG8779. The sequence continues at coordinate 4,060 of CAYPLT010000002.1, read as the reverse complement.
GATTTTTGTTTTTTAGTCTAATTATTAAATTAACGAATATAATGACTATAAGAAAAGCTATAACGCCAAGACCTAAATAACACCCACCTTCGTATTGTCCCAAATCAACAGGCAGTGGCTTCAATAACAAAGATACTCTGCCACTGTTATCAATAGGTATAGGGTTTATAAAACTATTTATGTTCATCGTATATATCAATATATCGTTGGTGCCGTTTACTACACCACCATAAAATACTCCCAACAGAAACATAACCAAAATACTTAATAAACACGGGACCAAGAATAAAACAAACGTTCTTTTTATGTTTCCTTTTTCTTTAAATTTCATTAAACAAAAGAAAAAAAGCATTACTCCAAGCATTGGAACAAAATACATATGTAAAGCAGGTGCTAAACCTAAAAGTACACTCCAAAAAATTAACATCTTTTTGTCATTAATATCATTATTATAAATCCACAAAGCAAGTGCCGCTAAAATAATCCATTGCGAAGCGAGTGCTGTATGAGCAAACATCCGATAAATAATAACATGATTACAAAGAAATAAAACCGAAGCCGAGCAACAAATAAATATATTTTTTATAAACCTATGAACTAAAATTGCACCAAACCCACCTTGGAGTGTAAAAGAAAGCAGTCCAAATATTCCTATGTATTGAAACTGACTTGGTAAAACAGAAGAAAAACACTTAAAAATTATCGCAAACAAAGGAATCGAATCCGTATACACAACAGAAATTTTATACGGAAAAGTAAGCCTATCATGTAGCCCTAGCGGAAAATACCACTTAGACATTCTAAAGGCTTGCCACCCTATTTGATGTTGCATTAGATCTCCTTTATTATATAACCAAGATATGTTCGTTACATTTAAAACATTAAAACCATAAATACTTATAAAAACACAAACACCAACTATTGCTCCGCTTAAAAAACATAAAATCAAATTATTCTTTACTTTTATGATTTAAACCTCCGATAACAAAAATTTACCAATTCCTTCAACTTTATACTCTCCCATACCGGCAGGTATAAAATAACAATCTCCCTTTTTAGCTTCACGTTTCTGGCCATCATAAGATATTTGCACAAATCCATCAATAAATAAAAGCGCCTGAAAAGATCTTTTTGTGGCTGTAATAGAAACAGATGACTTAACATCATATTCAAAAACTTTAAAAAACTTAGAATCAACCAAAGATGTAAGAGTAGCGTATTCTTTTTGAACTCGGTTTTTAATTTTGCTATTCTGAATCGAAAAAGCTGTTTTATCGCAAACCCTCAAAGCTTCTTCTAAGTGGAGCTCTCTTTTTTTTCCGCTACTATCAACCCTACCATAATCAAATAATCGAAACGTCGTATTCGAGTTTTGCTGAATTTCAGCAATTAAAATCCCTGCACCAATAGCGTGGATAGTTCCTGCAGAAATAAAAAACAAATCTCCCGGCTTGACAAAAACTTTATTTAGATATTTACAGATAGTTCCATCAAGAACATATTTTCTAACCTGCTCTTCTGTAAGATCTTCTTTTAACCCAATATATAGAAAAGCGTCTTTCTCACAATCTAAAACATACCAGGCTTCTGTTTTCCCTTGTTGTCCTTTTGATTTATTTGCCAATTCGTCAGACGGATGAACTTGAATTGACAGTTTTTCTTTCGCGTCTATCAACTTGATAAGCAGTGGGAAATTTGCAGAATCTTTTAAATTTTCTGCAACCCATTCCGGAAATAATAACAAAACATCTTTCAAGTTTTTATTCTTAAAAATACCGTTTTCAATCAATGATAAACCATCTCTGCAACAAGATAGTTCCCAGCTTTCAGCAACACGCTTAAAACTGCTATCTTTGTTCCAAGATTCTTTTAATTTTGATCCGCCCCAAATATAATCCTTATAGACCGGTTTTAGTTTTATAGGATACACAAAAATCCTCCATTTTGACAATTTTACATAGTAGTTTATTCGCTACAATATCTAGACTATGGATGTTAAGTTTTTTAACATCCATAATTTTCTTGAAGTCTTCAAGTTTAAATTCAACTTTTTGGTTGACAAATCTTTATGGTTGATCATTTCTAAATAGATACTAAAAAGTCGTAGCTCCTGCAATGTCATATTGTTGTTTTTTATTTTATTTAAGACATTCCTTTTTTTCAAATAACCCAAACCCTTTTAGACTCATTATAGCATTAAAAGTAGAATTTGTCAAATACAAAACCTTATTTTTGGGGAAATATAACTCCACTTTTAAGTTGAGTTAAGCCTTTATTTAAGTGGCTTTTGGGGCACCGAAAACAAGTTGTAAAACGCGCGCATGCGTGCAAGGGAGCATTAATAAATTATAGAGTAAAAGTGAATAAACAAAGTGAAGATTGTTGGCGAAATATTATTTTGAATATATTTTTGTACTGTTCACATGTTATGTTTTTGAACTTTCATTAATAGGAAGATCAACACCAGATTTTAGTTCTGAAACTGATAATCAAAAATAATCAGAAAGCTAAAAATTGCATTTGTGATGATGGCTAAACAGTTGAAAAATCACTCAATAACAAGGCAGATAATGAAGAAAAATTGGTAACTGATTATCTTTCAAAACTTCTTGCAACAATGCCCTTATAAATTTTATTGCTTCGCCATAAAAAAATCCTTTAAAAAAAACATAAATTTTTTATGTAAATATATACACATAATGTTGTATTGAAATAACAAATTGCCATTTTTAACACATTACGTTTAAATTAATATATTATATAAAAACTTCATAAGGAATAATGCTAATATATGTGATGCACGAAAGAATAATTTTGTGCAATTACATTTTTCTTTTTTGAGCAATATATAGAAAAAATTAATGTTATGGCTCTGCGGATATTGTTAATATGTTTTTTGATATTTATAAATAAAGCTCTAATTGAATAAATTGAAAAGGCAGAAAATTTAAGGTATAATATAAATATATATATTTACGGAGGCGAACTACTTTGGCTTTTGATATAAATAAAAAAATTATTCCAATAGGCATTAGTGACTACAAAAAAATTACAGCAGAAAATTATTATTATGTAGACAAAACCAAGATGCTAAAAGATATTATTGATTACAGACCTTATGTTAATCTGTTCACAAGACCCAGAAGATTCGGCAAAACGCTTAACCTTTCAATGATAAAATATTTTTTTGAGAAAACTGAAGAAGATAATAGCTATTTGTTCAAAGACAAAAAAATTTGGCAATTTGGTGAACGATATCAGCAACATCAAGGTAAGTACCCGGTTATTAGTTTGACTTTTAAAGACGCTAAAATGAACACCTGGGACGAAACATATAATTCTCTCATAAAAACCCTTAGCTCAGAATATAAGCGTCATGAATATTTATTAAACATTATCAAAGATGAAAACGAAAAAAATACATTCATAAAAATAATGAATCAACAAGCAACATTTGCCGACTACGCTTCATCAATGAAAAACTTGTGCATGTACTTAGAAAAATATCATAATCAGAAACCAATAGTGTTAATAGATGAGTATGATGTACCACTGCAAAATTCATATTTAAGAGGCTTTTATGACGAAGCAATAAACTTCATAAGGGCATTGTTACAAGAAGTGTTAAAAGACAATACAAGCTTAGAATTTGCAGTAATGACCGGTTGCTTGAGAATATCAAAAGAGAGCATATTTACAGGTCTAAATAATTTGACTATCAATTCGATATTAAACATACAATATTCAGAACATTTTGGATTTATGCAAGAAGAAGTAGATGAAATTCTAAAATATTATGGCTTAGAAGAGCAACGAGAGAAAATAAAAGAATGGTATGATGGTTACAGGTTTGGTGTGCAAGATATATATAACCCGTGGAGTGTACTAAAATGCATAAAAGATATGTATATTGAAAATTTAGAGCCACAAGCGTATTGGGCCAACACAAGCGGAAATGACATAGTTAAAAAACTAATAAAAAATGCAGATAATATAACCAAAAACGAGATAGAAACGTTAATAAACGGAGGAACAATAGAAAAAACATTAAATTCAAACA
>CAYPLT010000001.1:25419-34202 GCA_964411695.1 uncultured Candidatus Soleaferrea sp. | reverse complement strand
ATTTGAGTAAATTCAGGCTGTCTATCTGCTCTTAAATCTTCATCTCTAAAACAACGTGCAATTTGCATATATCTGTCATAACCTGCTACCATTAACAATTGTTTATAAAGCTGCGGAGATTGTGGCAAAGCAAAAAAGCACCCTTGATGAACTCTTGAAGGAACAAGGTAATCTCTTGCACCTTCCGGAGTAGATCTTATTAACATTGGAGTTTCTATCTCTAAAAATCCATTTTTATCATAGTAATCATGAGCAGCTTTTACAACTTTATGTCTAAGCATTAAAGTTTTTTGCATTTGCGAAGATCTTAAATCTAAATATCTATACTTAAGCCTTAATTCATCTTTAGCATTTATGTTGTCTGTTACTTCAAATGGCGGAGTTTGAGCTTTTGAAACAATATAAAGTTCAGAAACATAAATTTCAACATCACCATTAGCAATAGTTTTATTTACAGAGTCTCTGAGCTTTACTCGGCCTTTAACCGAAACAACAAACTCTGCTCTAATTTGTTGAGCAAGGTCCAAAATTTTTTCATCAGTTTTACTATTCATAGCAATCTGCACTATTCCGCTTCTGTCTCTAACATCAATAAAAATTAAATTACCCAAATTCCTTACTTTTTGAACAAAACCACAAACAACTACATCTTGACCAATTAAATCTTTGGTAACTTCTGCACAATAATGTGTTCGTTTTAAAAAATTCATTTCATCACCTTGTTTATTTATTAAAAACTTAACTTTTAGTAAAATAAATTATTCGACTAATCTATAAAAATAGATTCTGATCTCTTCCTGGGCCAATTCCTACCATAGATATTGTACACTCACATAACTCTTGCAAACGATTAATATATTTCTTACATTTTTCTGGCAATTCATCAAAAGATTTACATCTAGAAATGTCACCTTCAAAACCATCTATTTCTTCATAAATAGGTTCACAATCAATTAACTCTTCTAAAACTGGTGGAAAGTTAGTTATAACTCTGCCATCCACAAGCTTGTAAGCTACACAAATTTTTAATTTTGGCAAACCAGCTAAAATGTCAAATTTGTTAATAGCCAAAGATGTAAGCCCATTAACTCTTACCGCATGCCTTACAACTACTGCATCAAACCAACCAACTCTACGAGCCCTACCAGTTGTTGCACCAAATTCATAACCTCTATTTCTTATGTCCTCACCAAGTTCATCCGTAAGCTCTGTTGGGAATGGACCTTGACCAACTCTTGTGGTGTAAGCCTTTGCAACACCTACTACTTCATCAATAAAAGTTGGTCCTATGCCTGCACCTGTGCATGCGCCACCAGAAGTTGGGTGTGAAGAAGTTACAAACGGATATGTACCTAAATCTAAGTCTAAAAGTGTGCCTTGTGCACCTTCAAATAAAACAGATTTTTGATCTTTTATTGCATCATATATAACAACAGAAGCATCGTCAACATATTGCTTTAATAACTCACCATACTGTGTGTATATTTCAATAATTTTATCTACGTCTAACCTACTGCCACCGTAAACTTTTTCAATAATTTTATTTTTATTTTCTCCTTGAACTTTTGCTTTTTTTAATAAAACTTCTGGATTTACTAAATCATAAATTCTTATTCCCGACCTCTCAGCTTTATCCATATAACAAGGTCCTATACCTTTTTTAGTTGTACCTATGTCTGACTTCCCACGAGACTGTTCAGAAAGTTTATCAAGTTCAATATGCCAAGGCATTATGACATGTGCCCTTGGGTCAATTTTAAAATTTTCAAATGAAATTCCGTTACTTTTTAATTCATCCATTTCTTCCAGCAAAACTTTGGGGTCTACAACCACACCTGCTGAAATAATGCATTGTTTATTATTATAAAGTATTCCAGATGGTATTAAGTGTAATTTATAAGTTTTTCCATCAACTTCTATGGTATGACCCGCATTATTACCACCTTGTGCTCTGACCACAACATCAGCTTTACCTGCCAATATGTCTATAACTTTACCTTTACCTTCATCGCCCCATTGAGAACCAACAACTACTTTAACAGACATTTTATTACCTTCTTTTCAAAATTATTTTTTATTTTTTCAATTGACTTGAATTTAATTTTATAAATTATTAAGTTATGAAAAGCCATCACCTTATTATTCAGACTAAAAAGAGCCGGCTAAAACAATGCCGGCATATAACTAGACTATTTAACTTTTTCCTTAACCTTAGCAGCCCTACCAACTCTGTCTCTAAGATAATAAAGTTTAGCTCTTCTAACTTTACCTTCCCTAACTATTTCTACTTTATCAATTTTTGGTGAGTGTAAAGGGAAGACTCTTTCTACACCAACGCCATATGAAACACGTCTAACAGTAAATGTTTCAGAAACTCCGCCGTGCTTTTTAGCAATAACGGTACCTTCAAAAATTTGTATTCTTTCCCTGTCTCCTTCTGAGATTTTAACATGAACTTTTACTAAATCACCAACGTTAACAACAGGGATCTCTTTTTTTAAACTATCTTGCGATATTTTTTTTAATAAATCTTCCATTTATAAAATTTCCTCCTAAAAACCAAGTATTCATGTATAAGAGATCAAGAAAATACAGCGGACTACTTGAAAAATTAAAAAATATTAATTATTAATAAATAACTCAGATGAACTTAATTCTAACAATAGAACCAAACACCAAAATGTAAGTAAATTGGTTATTAATTCCTAATTTTGAATTCAAAATTGAAAATCTAAACTTAAATAAAAATTATGTTACATCTGCAATCATTCAAACAATAATCATACTCACAAAATAATAATAACATATTCAAAAAAAAATTTCAAGTAGTGATTCACATATTTTGATAATTTTTTTCATTAATTTTTTCATCAAAATTTTTATAAAATAAAAATCAAAGGTTTAAATTTTGTTAAAAATCTGCTATAATTAATATTAGCAATAAGTTACGGAAGGATTTTTTAATGAACAGTTTATTTAACAAAATATATGAAACTCTGACTTTAAATAACGGATATCAATTAATTTTAACTGGTATTGTCAACACCTTACTGATGTCTATACTTGCTGTTTTTATTGGCATTGGGCTAGGGTTCATAATTGCCTTAACTAAAGTTTATGCACATAAAAACAAATTATTAAAATTTTTAAGCTACATTTTTAATTGGTACTTAGCTTTAATTAGAGGTACACCAGTTTTAATTCAACTTTTAATTATGTATAACATAGTGTTTGCATCTGTTTCTAACCAAAAAGCCATATTGCTCATAGCAACTTTAGCTTTTGGAATAAACTCAAGTGCATATGTTGCCGAAATAATACGTTCTGGAATAACCTCAATAGATGCTGGACAAAGAGAAGCGGGCTTAGCTTTAGGTCTTAGCGAATATAAAACTATGAAGTTAATAATTATTCCGCAAGCCATAAAAAATATTTTACCTACACTGTTTAATGAATTCATACAATTAATTAAAGAAACATCTGTAGCGGGTTATATAGGCGTTGAAGATCTTACTCGAGCCAGCGACATAATTAAAAGCCAAACATATGAACCAATTGGTCCACTAATCATAATTGCAGCTATATATTTTATAATTGTAGCAATTCTTACCAAATTGTTAAAACATCTTGAAGGGAGGTTAAAAAAAAGTGATCAACGTTAATAATTTACATAAATCTTTTAAAGACCATGAAATACTAAAAGGCATCAACGTAACAATAGAACAAAGTGAAAAAGTTGTAATTTTAGGACCATCAGGTTGTGGTAAAAGTACATTTTTAAGATGCCTCAATCTCTTAGACAAGCCATCATCCGGTCAAATATTTTTTAACAATACAGACATCACTTCTAACACAGTTAACATAACCCATGTAAGAGCCAAAATGGGAATGGTTTTTCAAAATTTTAATCTCTTCCCTCATTTAACAATTTTAAAAAACATTACATTGGCACCTTTGGCACTAAAATTAAAATCTTATGAACAAACTAAAAATCAAGCTCTAGAACTTCTTGAAAGAATAGGTTTAGCCGACAAAGCTAATATGTACCCTAGCCAACTTTCTGGTGGCCAAAAACAAAGAATTGCAATAATTAGAGCACTAGCTATGGACCCGGAAGTTTTACTTTTTGATGAACCAACTTCAGCACTTGACCCAGAAATGGTTAACGAAGTTTTGTCTTTAATTAAAGAACTTTCAAAAAGCAACGTTACTATGTTAATTGTTTCTCACGAAATAAATTTTGCAAAAGAAATAGCCACAAAAATATTATTTATGGATGACGGATTAATTACTGAAAATGCATCTCCTAAAGATTTTTTTGAAAAACCAAAAACTCAACGAGCTAAAAATTTCATTAAAAATCACCAATAGTTTATTTACATTTTCTAACATAAATTTTATTTAAAATTTTATTAATTATTTATAAAATCTCTATTGCCAACATTGAATAAATATGCTATAATACAATTATCACTTATTGTTTTTTAAAATTTTTCATTGATTGGTGAATATTAATTTTTATAATAATAATAAATTTAGTTTTAATTATATTATAACAATTGTGATTAGTTAACAATAAAATGATAATTTTATCACAAAATATATCTTTCTAGTTTTCATAAAATCATATTTATTAATTTTAATAAATATCACTTATTAAGATTGATTCATTAATTTAATTCTGCTGACTTGTTTTGTCATACAGAATATTAACCTATGAATGCACGAAAATTTAATTTTTAGTTATTATTAATGGAGGTTAATCATGGCAAGTAATTTTGATATGGATTTCGAAGATAGCTTTATAACCTTAAAAATCGTCGGCGTCGGCGGTGGTGGCGGTAATGCTATTAACAGAATGGTTGAAAGCTTAAATAATGCAAATAATGAACAAAGCACATCTTCTAGCGAAGAAGAAAATAACAATTGTGTAGAGTACCTAGCAATAAATACCGACAGACAAGCTCTTAGACGGTCAAAAGCAAGCAATAAAATTGCTATTGGTGAAAAGTTAACCAAAGGGCGTGGTGCAGGTGGTAACCCTGAGCAAGGTAAAAAAGCTGCTGAAGAAAGTCGTGAAGAAATCGGTGCTGCATTAAAAGGTGCACAAATGGCTTTTATTACTGCAGGTATGGGTGGCGGTACAGGTACAGGTGCGGCCCCAATAGTTGCAGAAATAGCCAAAGATCAAGGTATTTTAACAGTTGGTATTGTAACAAAACCTTTTGAATTTGAAGGGAAAGACAGAATGCTTCAGGCTGAAAAAGGAATAGTTGAACTTAAAGAGCATGTAGATTCGCTTTTAGTCATACCTAATGACAGGCTAAGTCTTTTACCAGATGCGAACATCACATTGGCAAATGCATTTAAATCTGCAGATGAAATTTTAAGACAAGCTACACTTTGTATTTCTAAAATTGTAACTGACACAGGTTTAATTAACTTAGATTTTGCAGATTTAGCCGCTGTTATGCAAGATGCTGGTGAGGCTCATATGGGTGTTGGCAAAGGCACTGGTAAAGACAAAGCTAGACAAGCCGTTGAAATGGCAATATCTAGCCCATTATTAGAAACTTCAATAGAAGGCGCAAAAGCATTAATTGTTAATTTTGTTGCTTCACCTGATATTGGTTTAAACGAGACAGCTTTAGCTAACTCAATGATTAAAGAAGCTGCTCATAGTGATGCTAAGATTTTTTGGGGTGTTACTTTTGATGAAAATATGAAAGATGAAGTTGAAATAACTGTTATTGCAACTAAATTTGAAAATCTTGAGCCCAAAAAAACAAATGAAAATTTAAAAGAACCAAATGAAAGTTCTTCAGAAAATTCTCAAAACAATAAAAATAACTCTCTAACGGATGATGATGACTTTTTTGTTCACCTTACAAGTAAGTTAAATTCATTTGATACATACAAAGATTAGTTTTGAATCAGTGGCTGTTTTTACTTTGCCTAATGTGTTAAAGTAGCAAATTTGTCACTGATTTTTTTAAAAGTTTATTTAGGATGATATTGTATGAAGATAACAGAAAAAGATTTTGACATAATAATAACCGACTTCAACAATTTTGATATTGTTAAAACTTTTGAATGTGGACAGTGCTTTAGATGGCAACAGTTAGACAATGGCTATTACATAGGCATAATTAATGATAGAATCATCAAAGTGAAACAAACAAACAATGAAATTATTTTTAAAAATTCAGATTTGAGATATTTTAATATGGTTTTAAAGCCATATTTTGATTTAAACAGAAATTACCAAGAAATTAATGATGAAATTCAAAATTTAGATTTTATTGGTAAAGCTTGTAAATATAGTAATGGAATACGAATTTTAAAACAAGAGCCCTGGGAAGCTTTGATTTCTTTTATAATTAGTCAAAATAATAACATACCTAGAATAAAAAAAATAATAACCCGTTTATGTGAAAATTTTGGAACAAACATAATAGATGACTATTTTGCCTTCCCTACTTTAAATCAGCTTAAAAATGTAACCATAGAAGATTTAGCTATTCTTAAATGTGGATTTAGAGATAAATACATAATAGATGCAATACAAAAAGTCAAAAACAGAGAAATTGTATTTAACGATTTATATGAAATGCCAATAGAAGAAGCCAAAGCAAAATTAATGACCATAAAAGGTGTTGGCAACAAAGTCGCTGATTGCACATTATTGTACGGTTTTGGCAGAACTGAGTGCTTCCCTGTAGACACATGGATAAAAAAAACTATGACCAAACACTTTCCTAATGGGTTACCAAAAATTACGCCAGAATATTTAGGAATTGTGCAACAGTATATATTTTATTACTCTCGCGAAATTGCTGAATAAAATAAGCATAAAAAATAGTAGTAAATTTATTATACACTTACTACTATTTTTTATCTGCATCTAAGGCTACTCTATATTTTCAATCTAGCTTCCATATTAATTAATGCAAGCCTACCCTAAAATAAGCTTGCATTAACCAATATAAATACTATATCTTTTATATAAATAAAATGTAAATATAATTAAACAATGAAATTAAAAAACTTAAATAATTCAAAATACTAACAACAATACAAAACATAAACCTTTATAATTTTTTAAGCGAAAATCTTGTTTATCAACATTGATCTTCCCTCACATCCATAGAATTTTTAAAATAAAAAATCTCAAGATTAATTTTGATATTATCAATATTAAAAATTAAGTTTTTTAAAGTCTTTGTGCGTGCTAAAAACACACGTTCAAACACAAAAAATCTATTTTTATGCTTGAACATATGTTCTTTATTAATACAAACATAATCATTAATAAAGAATTTTATTATAACCTCAGTTAAAGGTTGGTTCTCCCTTTTTATGAGGCTTTAGATAGATTTGAAAATTCAACTATATATTTTCATATCTGTTTGATTCAAATTATTGCTAAATTGATATATCTCAAGCATACTGTCTTTGCTTTCTCAAAGGAATACTAATCTCAACATCAAATATGTTATCTTTGGCACTTATTTTCATCTTACCTGAACAAGATTGAACAGTCTGTAGCACACTTCTCATACCTATTCCATGGTCTTCTTTGTCCTCTTTAGACGTTTTAATTAAACCATTATTTATTTTTATGTCTTTAGTATTTGCAGTATTTACAATTTTTATAAACAGCTCTCTACTTTCTATTTTATATAAATTTATATCTATACATTTATATTCCTCTTTGGATCTTAACGCTCCTTCTATTGCATTATTAAGTAAGTTACCTAATATCACGCTAATAGCAGAAGCTTCTACATCCAAACCATTTTCATCAAAACCACCAACAAAACCAAATGATATTCCTTTTTTTTCTGCTTTTGCTTTATACTCTTCTAAAATCAAATCCACCAGACCATCACCAGTTTCAAAATATTTAGTACATTCATTAACATTACCTTTTAGTTCAAGTATGTAGTTCTTGGCTTTGTCTGACAAATCTCCGTAAGCTAGAAGATAATTAAAATGATGGTTCAAATCATGATTAATTTTTCTTATTTTATCCTCTGCTTGTTTGGATTTTTGATAGCTTTTATACTTGGCTTGGTTAACATCTTTTAGTAAAGCCTCTTCTCTTTCTAAAACAGAAACTCTCTCATTAGCTAATTGTATCTGTTCTTCTTGAATAGCCATTGTCTTCATATAAGAAGACAGCATTATTACGGCAACTGTACATAACCCTGCACAAATAATAGCCAACATACTATATGTATTTATCAAAATAAAAAACCCAGAGATACAGAAAACCATTAACGAAGTCGCTTCTTGAGCGTTCATATTTCTGTCTTTATAAGAAACAAACTTAGGAACTATAAGAACTGTAAACACATACATCAAGATTATTGTAAAACAAGTCGAAACATAATAACCCATTATTATTTTATTTAAATTAAAATATTCTGTCAATTCATCAAACGTATAATCCACTAAATATTGAACAAACCATGTACAAACATAATATGTAAAAACACTTACTACAGTCTCAATAATTCTATTATTATAACATATCATACCAAATATAAAACATATTACGATAAATAAAATTGATGGTAGCCATCTAATATATTTATATAAATACATAAATGGATAACAATTCAATACTACCAAACCTATACTTAAAATAAATTTAAACGCTGGTGAAATTAAACTCTTCTGTAATACCTTATCACTATATATTACAAAAAATATAGCTTGTATTGCACTAATTAACTGTACAATATATCGCGTTAAATCTATCATACCCATTATGACCA
>CAYPLT010000001.1:0-25319 GCA_964411695.1 uncultured Candidatus Soleaferrea sp. | reverse complement strand
TCCACCTGTGTGACCACAAGGCGGTTTTGTTGCAGCAAGACTAAACTTTACCCCTGTATTATTGTCTTTATTTGATAACATTAACATATTTTCTCACTCTCCTACTATAATTATTTCTTACATTACTTTAATTAACTTCTATTAATTTACTGTGCTAAATTTATAACACTCATTATGACCATCCACCTGTGTGACCACAAGGCGGTTTTGTTGCAGCAAGACTAAACTTTACCCCTATATTATTGTCTTTATTTGATACCATTAGCATATCTTATCACTCTCCCACTATGTTTTAATTTGATTAATGTAAATCTAACGCACAAAAATAGATTCACATTAATCAAACTAAAAACCAATTTATTGATAATATAAAAATAATATACAAATATTTTAGTGGCGCTTTTCCAAAAATTTACAGTCAATGCTTATAAAAAATATCATTTAAACAAAATCAAGATAAATAAATTTCATTTAAACGATATTTCCGACACTTATTATACAATATAACAGCGCCAAATAATAATTTATCAATTTAAAAGAGCTTAGTTAGAACGGCATTTATTCCGTCCTCAACTGGAAAATTGAATCAATAAAAAACTATGTGCTTTCTCAAATACATATAAAAACATAATATCCTTAATTTTATACTTTTATATATATTTGAAATATAAACTTATTATTAAAACTAGATTCAAAAAATATATTTAGCATGTTAAGAATAGTCACATATTCAAACGCAAAAACTAACTTCTTTAATTTTACAGCATTTCATAACTTTTACACTTTAATATAAATTTTCTAGTTTTCTAAAAATCTGCCCGTTTAATTATCCCTACTGACTTGATTTTTTATAAAACATTTATTGCCTCAAATGCATACAAAACCCAAAAATAACTTTCCAGATCTTTCTATACATTCAACACTATCCTCTCTGTCAGGTATTATATTATATCTATGTTTATATATTAACACATTATTTTCTTGCTGTCAATACATTTTTTGAAAAATATTAAAAAACATCTCTTTCAACAAAAATAAATGTTGAAAACTTTTGTTATATGTACTATTGAGATATTTATAAAATAAGAAAATGTGAAAAATAATAAAATAATGTATACTAACTGTTTTTATTTACCAATTTAAATAATGTATAGGAAATGATTTCCATTTCATACTCTCTGAATTTACTTTTAACTTGGACATTTGACTTAACAATAAAATTATTATATAATAGAAGTAATTTAGTTCTTATAATTATAGCTGAAAAATTAATTACATCAAAATTTAAGGTGTCAATATGCAATCTTCACCTACATTTTTAATTCAAACACAAAATTTAAGCAAAGTATTCAATAAAAAAAAATTTAATAATAATTTTTCTTTAAATAATATTAATTTAAAAATATCACAAGGTGAAACTGTAGGTTTAGTTGGTCACAGTGGCTGTGGTAAATCAACTCTCGGCAAAATTTTAATACGGCTTATTCCACCGTCTACTGGCACAGTGCTTTATAAAAATCATAATATATTTGCCTTACCAAATTCAAAATTCAAACCTTTTAGAAGAGATCTCCAAATGGTTTTTCAGGATCCGTTTTCCTCTTTTGACAACCTATTAACTGTTGAACAAATTTTAACCGAAGGCTTAAGAATTTATAAAATTTGTGACCGCAAAAATGAATCTGAATTCATTAATAATTTATTAAATCTAGTAAACTTAAAATTATCAGTAAAAAACAAACATCCTTCTGAGCTTTCTGGCGGAGAATGTCAAAGAGTAGCAATCGCCAGAAGTCTTTCAGTTAACCCCAAGTTCATAGTTTTTGATGAATCAACATCTGCTTTAGATGCTATTACAGAATACCAAATAATTAAAACTATAAAAGATCTGCAATCAAAAATAGGTCTAACGTACCTATTCATTTCTCATAATATTGGTTTAGTGAAAGACGTTGCTGATGAAATAGCCGTCATGGAAAACGGAAAAATTGTAGAGTTTGGCAAAGCTAACACAATTTACAATAACCCATCTCATCTTCATACTCAAGAATTGGTTAATTCTTTTAAATTTGGTTGGAACTGAATATATTTTTTTAAATTAGCTAAAATTAAGTAAAATAGACTCCTTTTTGCTAGATTAAATCTACACTAAAAGAAGTCTATTTTTTTTAATTACAATTTGAATAAATAAAATTAAAAAATGAGCAAATTAATTAATTTCTTTGCCGTTATAATTGGTCTGACTAAAAAATTTTAGTACTAACTAACCTAAAATTCTAATTAGTTGCTTTTTTAAATGTACCACAAACAGTGTCAGTTTTTGAAGTTGCAAAATCAGGACCAACAACAACCTCTTTAGCGGTACAACCACAATTTTGATCATTATGAATACAGTTACAAACATCGCATTTTAAATAATTTTGATAGTTATTACTATTTTTGGGAATACTCATAATAAATCATCTCCTAATAGAAAATCAATCTGTGGTTAAAAAACATTAATTCCTAAACTTAAATTACTTTCAATTCATTAACCACAAAATTATTTTACCCTACTAAAATCAATTTATTCATGCTGTATTAAAGTAAATAAAAAACATATATTTAATTTTTCTAATCTATGTGCATAAACAATTAACAAAATTTAATATAATATATTTTCACCAATAACTGTTAAATAATTAACTCACTCAAACTATTAAAATTAAAACCTAAATCATCTAACGACTGCGCCACTGTAGCCTGACTTACAAACTGATTGTCAATAGCTTTTATTAAATAATTACCTTTAAATTTTTGTTCTAATAACTTTGCTGCTAAATGTTCTGCAATTCCACCTGCTTTAACAGACTCTTCTACAAAAATTACTTTTTTAAAATTTTTAATTATAGAAATTACTTCATCTTCAAGTGGCCATATTTTATTTAATTTTAAAATAGAAACTCTATTTTTATTTTCTTCTTGTAAACTCTCTTTAAAATTACAAATAATTCCAAATAATCTACCATATGTAATTAATAATACATCTGTATTTTTTTCTTGCCAAAAATTATATTCGCTGTATGAATCATCGTCAATATTATATTTATTATTTAAAATTATTTCTGAGCCTCTTGGATATCTAACCGCAAGAACACCTTCATAATTGTAAATAGCCTTATTTAAATTTTTTCTTAATTCTTTATAAGTAGCTGGAGAAAAAATAGTAACTCCTGGAATCATACTCAAAAAAGAAACATCAAAAATTCCCTGATGCGTTTCTCCATCTTCTCCTACCACACCTGCTCTATCTATTGCTAAAATTATATGTTGTTTTTCTATAGCTAAATCATGTATTATCTGGTCTAAGCTTCTTTGTAAAAATGAGGAATAAATAGCCACAACTGGTATACAACCACTAGCAGCAAGCCCTGCAGCAAATGTAACAGCATGTTGCTCAGCTATTCCAACATCAAAAAATCTTTTAGGAAATTTCTTGTTAAATTCAAGTAACCCGGTTCCATGCTTCATAGCAGCTGTAATAGCAACAATTCTTTCATCTTGAGAAGCAATTTTAATTAACTCGTCACCAAATACCGCAGAAAAATCCTTAAAATTTGTTTTAACTTGTTCTGTTGCCGGCTTGTTTTGCTTACTTGATATTCCATGGTACATTGACGGATTTTTTTCTGCTAATTTATAGCCCTTACCTTTAACAGTTTTTACATGCACAAATACCGGCTTACTCAAATCTTTAGCTCTTGAAAGCACACTAATTAAGCTACTTAAATCATGACCATCGACTGGACCTAAATATTCAAACCCAAAATTTTCAAACATATTGCTGTGGTAAATTGATTCTTTAACTAGTACTTTAGACTTAACAAGTGTGTTATTAATTTTTGTGCCAACAAACGGTATTTTAGAAAGATTATCTTTTAAATTATCTTTAAACTTAAAATACCCAGGTGTATTTCTAATTTTAGAAAGGTATTTAGAAATGGCTCCAACATTTTTAGAAATTGACATATTGTTGTCGTTTAAAATTACAATTAATTTTTCACGGCCATTTTTTTTCACATTATTCATTCCCTCATATGCCAACCCCCCTGTTAAAGAGCCATCTCCAATAACCGCTATTGTGTAATAGTCATTATTCAAAATTTCTCCAGACTTGCAAAAACCACATGCTACAGAAATTGATGTACTACTATGCCCAGATATGAAAGAATCATATATGCTCTCTGAACGCCTTGTAAACCCTGTTAACCCATTTTTTTGCCTTATAGTATCAAATTTATCAAATCTGCACGTTAACAATTTGTGTGCATATGATTGATGACCTACATCCCAAATGAGCTTATCTTGTGGAAAATCAAAAATTCTATATATAGCTACTGTTAGCTCCACTACGCCTAAACTAGAAGCAATATGACCACCAGTCTTAGATATTGTGTTAATAATTTTCTCTCTAATCTCTCCACATAATAATATTAGCTCATCAGCATTTAATTTTTTAACATCTCCTGGTATTTTAATGCCTTTTAAAATATTATATTCTTCTTTTTTATTCACTCCTTGCATTACAACTCACTTTCTAAAAAAGACCTTTTAATTTTAATTATTATCTTTAAAACAATCCATAAAAAATTAAACCACAGCAATTACTGGAAAATCTTCTACATATAATTTTTTTATGGATTCACAACCCAAATCTACAAAAGCAACTTCATCTACATCTTTAACATATTTACATGCAAGCGCCCCCGCTCCACCAATAGCCATAAAATACGATGCATTATATTTTTTTATAGCTTCTGTTGCTTCTTGACTTCTCTGACCTTTACCTATCATACCTGCTAGCCCCAGCTTTAATAAAGGCAATAAATACGCATCCATTCTGTAAGAAGAAGTTGGACCGCAAGATCCAATAAGCATGCCAGGTGGTGCAGGTGTAGGACCACAATAATATATAACACTTTTTTTTACATTTATAGGCAGTTTTTGTTTATTCCTAATCATTTCAAGCAACCTTTTATGAGCTGCATCTCTTGCAGTATAAATATTACCTGTTAAAAAAACCTGTTGCCCATTAACCAAACCAGAAGCAATTTTTTTTAATTCAGCAATATTGATATGTATTTGATTATTCATTTAATTTTGCTCATCATCCAAATATTTTTTATTTTCATTTTCAAATGTACTTTTAGTTTCCATAAAATAATTAATAAATTTATTTTGCACAACGTCAATTGCTTCATCTATTTCATTAACACGGTTAAGTAGTGTCACCATATTACCTTGAATTACATTTTTTAAATTATCCGAATCTGCCTTAAATGCATCTAATTTGTCTGCAGCTACTTTTAAAATTTTGTCAGCATCTACAGTCATTCTATTGATTTTATTTTTAGCTTCCAATATAATAATATCTGCTTTGTTTTGGGCCTCAACCATAGCCGTACCAATCTGCATAACAGATTGTTCATATTTTTTAGATTTTTCTATTTCACAATCATATTTTGTAATCAAATCTCTATGTTTTTTTATCTGTTCATTAAGGTCCATTTGTGTTTTATTAAGCAAATCATTTAATCTTTGAACATCTTGTCTTAATGCATTTATATCTTCTGTTTGCACATTAGCAGCTTCTTTAATTTTACTGTTTTCATTGTTTTTTTCATTAATTTCTTTTTGAAGCATCTGAATTGTTTGAGTAAGCTCTTGGTTATTTTCTGTAAGCTCTTTATTTTTGCTATGCAAGTCTTCTATTTTTTTTATTAATTTATCTTCATTGTTCTTAACTTTTTTATCAATTTGTTTAATATAATCCAAAACGCTGTTTCTATCAAAACCTCCAACTACAGCTGTCTTGAATACTCCTTCATTTTCTACCATAAGAACCTCCTAATATTGATTAATTCACATTTATATAACTTATTATAACCATTTTATCATATATAACATCTAAAATCAATACATGTAAAAATATGAATTAACATGTACTGTTTTTTAAATAGCCATAATAAACGTTTCACAGAAAACAAAATTATTTATTAAATTATTGTAATTTAATTTTCTACTTTTTCTTTAAGCAAACTGAGCGCTAACTCTATTCTTTTAATAACTTCTTCTTTACCTAGAATTGCGCAAAGTTCTATTGCGCCACCTGGTGTAAACTGTTTACCACTAACTGCTACCCTAATTGGCCATAATAAATAACCATTTTTAACTTCAAGTTTTTTTGCCAATTCAATTAAACATTCATGCAAACTTTCACAACTGTAATCTTCTAACAATTTTAGTTCTTCTAAAACTTTATTTAAAACATCATAAGAGCTTTCTATTGTCGTCTTCATCTTTTTACTAATATATAAATCTAAGCTATATTCTGGCAACTGATCAATAAAATCGACCTGCTGAGGCACTTGATTTAAAACTTCTGTTCTAACTTGCAAAACTTTAGCAATTAACTTAGTATCTACATCTTGTCTTTTTACTGTCTGCCGAATCCACGGTAAGGCAATTTCATGAAATTCATCTAAAGTTAATTTTCTAATGTACTCTCCATTAATATAATTTAGTTTTTCAATGTCAAATATAGACGGCGACTTAGATATTCCATCTATATTAAATTCTTTGATTAATTCGTTTAACGTAAAAATTTCTTCATCACCTTTTGGGCTCCAACCAAGCAAAGAAATGTAATTTATAATAGCCTCTGAAAGGTAACCTTTTGCAATCAAATCTTGGTAAGAAGCATCTCCATTTCTTTTGGAAAGTTTTTGAGTAGCATTCTTCATAACCGGACTACAATGTATGTAAACCGGTGGTTGCCAACCTAAAGCTTGATATAACAAATTATATTTTGGAGTGGAAGACAAATATTCATTACCCCTAATAACGTGAGTTATGTTCATTGTATGGTCATCAATTACATTAGCAAAATTATAAGTTGGCATTCCATCTGCCTTAATTAAAATTTGGTCATCAAGTGTTTCATTAGGGGCTTCAATGTCTCCAAAAACCAAATCATGAAATGATGTTGTACCTTTTAATGGCATTTTTTGTCTAATTACATAAGGCACTCCAGCCTTAAGCTTTTCTTCAACTTCTTCTTTAGTTAAATTCCTACAATGACCATCATATTTAGGGTTTAAACCCGCTAACTTTTGGACATTTTTTAATTGTTCAAGCCTTTCCTTATCACAAAAACAATAGTAAGCATGTCCGCTTTCAATTAATTTTAAGGCATACTCTTTATAGAGTCCCATTCTTTCACTTTGTATGTAAGGACCATAATTTCCACCAATGTCAGGTCCTTCATCCCAAAGCAAACCTGTTTGCCTTAATGTGTTATAAATAATGTCAACTGCACCTTCGATGTACCTCTCTTGGTCTGTATCTTCTATTCTTAAAATAAACGTACCATCATTAGCTTTAGCCAATAGGTAAGCATAAAGAGCTGTCCTTAAATTCCCTACGTGCATATAACCTGTAGGGCTTGGAGCGAACCTAGTTCTAACTTTTTGATTTTGCATATAAATCTCCTACATCTTTCTTATAAATTATTAGATTTCAAAACATCAACCGTTTCTCTGGCAATTACTAATTCTTCATTAGTTGGTATAACAAAAACTTTAACTCTTGAATCATCGCTAGATATTAAAGATAGACTACCATAGGTTTCGTTATTTCTTTCTTCATCAATCTTTATGCCTAAAAAAGACATATTACTGCAAGATTCTCTTCTTGTATCAACCGAGTGCTCACCTATTCCTCCCGTAAACACTACAGCATCAAGACCGTTCATTGCTGCCACATATGCACCAATATATTTTTTAATTTGATAATTTTGCATATCAAACACCAATTTTGCACGTTCATTCCCTTGCTTTTGAGCTTCATCTACATCTCTGTAATCGTTGCTTACACCAGAAACACCTAAATAACCTGATTTTTTATTCATAATTTCATCAATCTCTTTAATGCTAAGAGATTCTCTTTCAGCAATATACGGTATGATCGATGGGTCTATAGAACCACAACGAGTTCCCATTAACAGTCCATCAAGTGGCGTAAAGCCCATGCTTGTATCAACTGACTTACCTCCATCAACTGCAGTAATAGATGCCCCATTCCCTAGGTGACAAGTAACAATTTTCAAATCTTTAATATCTTTATTCATAACTTTAGCACACTCTAAACTTACATACTTGTGCGATGTTCCATGGAATCCATATTTTCTAATATGATGTTTTTCATAATACTCATAAGGCAATGCAAAAACATGTGCTTTTTTAGGTATTGTATTGTGAAAAGCTGTGTCAAAAACAGCTACATTAGTAACTTCTTTACCTAAAACTTCCATACAAGCCTTAATGCCTATAATATGTGCTGGGTTATGAAGAGGCGCTAAAACAGAAATTTCTTCTATATCATTAATTACTTCATCATCAATCATAACAGAGCCACAAAACCTGTCTGCACCTTGAACTATTCTATGACCCACCGCATAAATTTCTTTTAAAGATTCAATAACTCCATATTTTTTGTCAATAAGCATTTGCGCTAATTTATCAAACGCTTGCTGATGGTTAGCAAACTCAGTTTCTTGCTCATAAATTCTTCCATCACTAGTTTTGTGAGTAATAAACCCACTAAGCCCAATTTTTTCGCATAAGCCTTTTGCTAAACACTTTTCTGTAGCCATATCTATGAACTGATATTTAAGAGATGAGCTACCTGCATTAATAACTAATACCTTCAATTATAAATACCTCCTATTTTCTATCTATTCTGTGACCTGCAACACAGAATACTGCCAAAGTACCTGGTCCAGCATGTGAACCTATAACTGGTCCTAAATCTCCTACAATAATGTCATTAATGTTAAACCTTTCTCTGACAAGTTTTGCTAATGCATTTGCATCATCAATACAATTACCATGGCTTATAGCAATTACATCATTTTCTTCAGGTTTAATAACTTCTGCCATTTTTTCAATCATAGCCAGCAAAGACTTTTGACGACCTCTAACTTTAGAAATTGGAACCAATTTACCTTCACTGTCACAACTTAAAATAGGTTTTATACCTATTAACGACCCCAAAATTACTTCAGACTTAGAAATTCTTCCACCTCTTTGCAAATAAACTAAATCATCAACAGTAAAAACGTGGCAAATATGGTGTTTCATATTATTAAAAAATTCAACAACTTCGTCAAAACTCTTACCCGATCTTTGCTGTTCTAACCCTTTAATAACTAATAGAGCCTGCCCAAGCGATGCCGAAATAGAATCGATTACTTCTATTTTTCTTTCTGGGAATTTATCTTTTAAATTATCTGCTGCTATTTTACAACTGTTATATGTTCCGCTAATTTGCCCACTTAAACAAACGTGAATTAAATCTAACCCTTGAGAAAGGTATTTTTCAAAAAATTCTTCTGCTTTTGCCGGCGTAGCTTGCGAAGTAGAAGGCGTAGCTCCTTTTTTCATCATATCATATATCTTGTTAACATCTATCACCTTGTTTATTCCGTCATATTCCACATTATCTACATTAACAGTTAAGTGCACCATATCAACGCCAAATTTACCTGCTAAGCTTCTGCTTAAATCTGACCCGTTATCTGTTGTAATTACAAATTGATTCATAGCACCAAATCTCCTTTTAACTTTAAAAATTTATTTTTTTAGAAAGATCAAATATCTTTATTAAACCCAGTTAAATTTTCAATTTTATCTTCTGAAATTAATATCATATCTTCAATTCTTACACCAAATTTCCCAGGTATGTAAATTCCTGGTTCAACTGTAACAATGCTTCCAACTTGCAGAACATCATCACTACCCTTAAACAACCTAGGAAATTCATGAATATCTAACCCTACACCATGACCCAAACTATGAGTAAAAAATTTGCCATAACCATTCTCTGTAATATGTTCTCTTGCAACTTCATCAATTTTTTCACCGGTAATACCTGGTTTTATAGCATCAATAGCTTTTTTTTGCGCATTTAAAACTATGTTATAAACCTCTCTTTTTTCATCATCTATCTTGCCTATTGCCAGTGTTCTAGTCATGTCAGAAGAATACCCATCTACCTTGGCACCAAAATCCATGGTAACAAAATCTCCGTATTTTATTTCTCTTTCTGTAGGTTTACCATGTGGTATTGCTGTTCTTTCACCTGAAACAACAATAAAATCAAAGACTCTTCCTTCACTGCCAAGCTCTAATAATTTTTGTTCTAGTTTAATTGCAATCTCTTTTTCCGTAACACCTGGTTTTACATAATCTACAATGTAAGCAAAAGCTTCATCAGCTAACCTCTGAGCTTCTTTTATTTTTTTTATTTCATTTGGCATTTTTTTAGCTCGCATATTTAATAAATAGTTGCTAACCGAGCTTGTTAAATCAACATTCACTTTTGGCAAAACATTTAAATAGTTGTTATACCTGCTTAGAGTAACATATTTTTCTTCTAACAAAATATGTTTCACGCGAAACTTATCAATTAACTGTGGTATTTGTTTATTAAAGCTAGTTAGTCTAACAACTTCAATATCATCTTGTACTTCGGCATCTAACAAGTACCTGTCATCTACCAACAAAAACTTACCTTGCTCACATATTAACATAAAACCGTCATCAATTTGGCAATTCGTTAAATATCTAATATTTATCGGATTCTCTAGGATTACAGCCGTATTTTGACCTAACAATTGACTAAAATCAAATTTCATATTTAACCTCCATACATTATTGAAAATAAGAGATTATTTTTCATTCAAAATTTTATCTGCCACATATAGACCATTTGCTGCTGCTTGAGATAACGACCTAGTAAATCCCGCACCATCACCTATTGCATAAATATCTTTGCATCCTTCTATTTCAAAATCATTACACTGTGGTCTAGCTGAATAATATTTACATTCTATGCCATAAAGTAAAGTGTTGTAATTAGCCGTTCCTGGTGCAATTTTGTCCAAAGCATAAAGAGTTTCAACAATATTTTCCAACTGTCTTTTTGGCAAACACAAACTCAAATCTCCTGGCACTGCATTAAGTGTTGGACGAGTTGTTGACTGTTTTAGCCTCTTTTCATCTGTTCTTCTTCCGCTTACTAAATCTCCAAGACGTTGAACTAATATGCTACCACCGCTAATCAAATTACCCAACTGAGCCACATGTCTTGCATAATCTATTGGATGTTTAAACGGCTGAGTAAACCTGATAGTTGAAAGCAAAGCAAAATTTGAATTTTCTGTTTTTCTCTCTTTACCTCTGTAAGCATGCCCATTAACAGTCAAAATACCGTCGGTGTTTTCTGTAACTACGCTACCTCTGTCATTAAAGCAAAACATTCTAGTAACATCATTATATTTTTGTGATCTGTACCAAATTTTAGGTTCGTAGATTTTTTTAGAAAAATCTTCCCAAATAATAGCTGGTAGCTCAACTCTAACCCCTATATCTACCTGATTATTTGTAAGTGATATATTATTTTTTGAGCACCAATTTGCAAAATATTTTATTCCGGCACGACCAACTGCAAACACTATTTTATCACCTTTAATTACTTCTTCACCTGTTTTACTGCTTACTGTGACTTCTTTCGTATTTTTATCTACATCTGCAACTAAAGATTCTGTCATAATTTCACATTTTGAAGAAAGCTCTGCAATTAATTTTTGCATAGTTGCAAAATTACTGTCTGTACCTAAGTGTTTAACTTCTGCCTGTTGCATATGAAGGTCATGTTGTAAACAAAGCTTTTTAAGTTCATTGTTGGGTTGATAACGTTCTGTTGTTGCTCCACAAGAAACTAAAATTTTATCAGCCTCTTCAATATATTTTATAACAACATCATCATCTAAAATGTTTGGCAACCATCCGCCATACTCTGTTGAAATAATATATTTCCCATCAGAAAAAGCTCCAGCGCCTGCCATTCCTTCCATAATTGCACAAGACTTACATTTAGCACATGTTCTAACCTGCTTAGTAACTATTGGGCATTTTCTGTCTTTTAACTGTTTACCTTTTTCAATCAAACAAACAGAAATATCTTTATCTCCTTTAACTAACCTGTAAGCCATCATCAACCCACTAATACCGCCACCAATAATAACAACATCGTAATTTTTCATATGTTTTGCCTCCTCTATGATTTTTTATATCTAAACTCAATTTTTAATTAATTACATTTTACTGGGTACTTGCTCAAAATACTTTTTGCCACATTTGTTGCACTCTGGTTAATAACACTTTCTCTCACGCTAGTTTTCAATTTATAAAAATCACTAGGTGGCATATTAATTATTTTATTTAAGCAATCTGCCATAGATTTTTCATCATAAAAAGTAAAACCGTTAACTCCTTCTATGATTTGGTCTTTATTAATTTCATCATACCGTTGCAACACAGGCAATCCCATAGACATTGCCTCTAACATAGAAATTGAATTGATTTCTGTAAGAGAAGTCATCATAAAAACGTCACTTGCGCCATAAAAAGGCACAATATTTTTATTCAGAATTTTACCGACAAAAATAACCCTATCATCTATATGTAAATCTACAGCCAACTTCTGTAAATCGTTTTTAGCCGGTCCATCTCCTACAATCATCAAATAAAAATTCTTATTTTCTTGCATATATTCTTTGCAATATTTAATTAACACATCTATGCTTTTTTCTTTACCAAGCCTTGTGATGGTGCAACCAAGCACACAATCTTCTGGTATATTGTAATGAGCCCGAATATTATTTCTATCTTGCTTGGTAACATTATGAGGAGAAAATTTTTGTGTATCTACACCATTAGGCACAATTTGTAATTTTTTATATACACCTGCTCTTCTCAAAAAATCTTCACTTTTTTTTGAAGGTCCAATAATCACATCAGCATGCTTAGCTATTTTTCTTATATACTGATAAAAAATACGCTTACCTGCCTCTGTTAAAATTTCTGGAACTAAATAATAAAGATATTCGTCATAAACTGTGTGTAAAGTGTAAACTATTGGTTTCTTTAATATTTTTGCAGTAAATAGCCCAAATAAACCTATGCCAAACTCTGTGTGAATATGAATTACATCAGGGTTAAAATCCTTTAAATATTTAAAACGTTTGCTACTAACAGGCAATGCTACACCATATCCATAAACTTTTTTCATTTTTTTTCCTGGGCAATATAACACTCCATTTTTAACATAATGCCTGTGAGTGTTGGTATCGGTTGTAACAACCAAAACTTTGTGCCCCAGTTGTTCTAGCCCTTCTTTTAAAACCTTCACATGAGAAACCACACCATTTACTTCTGGAAAATATGTTTCAGAAAATAATGCTATTTTCATTTTTTTCTCCTTTACCTTCTATTCTTGCTTAAAAATGCAATGCCTAAAACTTCTGGACCCGAATTAATTGCCACACTTGCACCAACTTTAAATTGACCAGTTAATTTTTTATCTTTAAAATCTTCACAAATTTCCTCCAGCTCATCACCCATATTATTTACTGCGCCAACTAATATGCTGTAATCTTTCATATTTTCATCGATGTTTTCGTTCATGACTTGAGCCAGTTTAAGCGGAATATTTTTATCTCCTCTAACCTTATCTACAATCTTCATTTTACCGTCTATTATCGAAATAATTGGTCTTAAACCCAGCATTTCTCCTACAAAACTAGCCGCTACACCAATTCTTCCAGATTTTTTTGCAAACTTTAAAGAGCAAACAGAAAACCAAACTTCCACCCGTCTAAAATAATCATTCATAAAAGCTAAAATTTCTTCTGCGGTCTTACCTTCTCTTGCCATTTTAGCTCCCTTAACAACAGCAAAACCATATCCGTATGAGTAAGTTTTTGAATCTATAACATGTATTTTAATTTTCTCTCGTCTATATTCATCTTTTTTGTAGAACATCTCTCTTGCTGTTTGTGCTGCTTCAAACATAGCAGAACCAGTCGAAGAAATTGTAACATGTATTATTTCATCATACCCAGCTTCAAAAGCCTTACTGTATTCTTCACCAAATTGAAGCATGTTAATATGAGAAGTAACCGGTATCTGCTCTGACTCATTTAAAATTTTGTAAAATTCATCAGATGTAAAATCTAGACGTTCGTAATAACCTTTTTCTCCTATTGTAATTGGTATCGGCATAATTTTAATATCTAAAGCTTTTTCATATTCTTCAGGTATGTCACTAGCTGAATCAGTTATAAATTTTATCATCTTAATAACTCCTTTTGCTGAGCTTAACTCATATAAAATCGTCCATTTATTTTAAGCTCCAAAATACTAACAATAAAAACAAACACAAAATTGTCATTTAATTTTATTATTACTAACATTATTATAACACCGTACATTAAAAATTGCAATTATTTATTTACATTTTTATTTTCACTAATAAAGCAAAAACTGCTTGCAATGTAATTTAAATATTTTTTACTTTTTAATTTTCTATAAAAATTAAGAAACCCTTTCTCTTCAATCACTTTTCTAGCATCAAAAAACAAATTTTTTACTATAATTTTTATGTCAAAATAAATAAAAAATCTCTCAATTGCCACGTTAACCATAGCTTTTGAGAGTTGCGCTTAATTTGCTGTTGTAATTTTTTTATTTATGCCAAAACTAAAGTGACTTGCTTCCGTAACATATTTTATATATTTATACTATGTATATTATATCTGATACCTTCTGTTTTTTCAACTAATACACTAACTAAGACAAAAATATTGTTTTTTATTTAGATTATATTCTTCAAGCTTATTTAAAATTTATTTTTTATTTACTGAAAAATTAATTGACAAAAATTAAAGTTTAGTATATTATAAAATTATAAGTAAAAATTATATTGACGTATAAAAATTTTTATACATATGTTTTATAAAGGTGGTTGAATAAAAACATGAGTTATATCAATAAAAAAACAATAGAAGATATTGATGTTGTAGGAAAAAAGGTACTAGTTAGGTGCGATTTTAATGTGCCTCTTCAAAATGGTGTTATTACTGATGATAAGCGTGTAAGAGAATCTTTAAAGACTATTAAATATTTAATTAATCATAATGCAAAAGTAATTTTAATGTCTCATTTAGGCCGACCAAAAGGCGAATTTAAACCAGAATTTTCTTTAAAACCTGTTAGAGACTTATTGGCGCAGTTATTAAATCAAGATGTGAAATTGGCTAAAGATGTTATAGGAGAAGATGCAGAAAATTTAGTTGAGAATATCAAGAACGGCGAAGTTGTATTGTTAGAAAATGTAAGGTTCCATAAAGAAGAAGAAAAAAATGAACCTGATTTTGCTAAAAAATTAGCTTCTTTTGGAGACGTTTTTGTTAATGACGCTTTTGGTACAGCTCATAGAGCTCATGCTTCAACATCAGGTATAGCAGATTACATTCCAGCTGTTAGTGGTTATTTAATTAAAAAAGAGATTGAAGTTATTGGTGGTGCTTTAGAAAAACCTAAGAGACCTTTTGTGGCAATTTTAGGTGGTGCCAAAGTTTCAGATAAAATCGGCGTAATTAATAACTTAATAGATAAAGTAGATGTATTGATAGTCGGCGGTGGAATGGCTTACACATTTTTTAAAGCTCAAGGTTATGGTGTTGGGCAGTCAATTTGTGAAAATGACAAATTAGATTTGGCAAAACAGTTGCTTGAAAAAGCAAAAAGTAAAAATATAAAATTTTTATTACCTGTTGACACAATTGTTAGTGATGAATTTAAAAATGACAGTAATTTTAAAGTTGCTAAAATTGGCGAGTTTCCAAATGACTATATGGGCATGGATATTGGGCCAGAGACTATTAAACTATTTTCTGATGCAATCAAAGAAGCTGGGACAGTTATTTGGAATGGCCCAATGGGAGTTTTTGAATTTGACAATTTTGCAAATGGAACATGTAAAATTGCAGAAGCTGTGGCAACTTCAAACGCAATTTCAATAATTGGTGGCGGAGATTCAGCGGCTGCAGTTGACAAATTAGGTTTTGCAGATAAAATGACTCATATTTCTACAGGCGGAGGTGCTTCTTTGGAATTTTTAGAGGGACTTG
This sequence comes from uncultured Candidatus Soleaferrea sp., assembly GCA_964411695.1. Lineage (GTDB taxonomy): Bacteria > Bacillota > Clostridia > Oscillospirales > Ruminococcaceae > RGIG8779. Next base: position 9,244 of record CAYPLT010000001.1, on the reverse strand, counting down.
AGCTTCCTGGTATAGCCTGTTTAGAAGATAGATAAATTGAAAAATTAATATCTTTAAGGTTTTTTTATTAATAAAAAATGTTGTTGCAGTAATATCTTCTCTTTGTGTTTGCAATATCATGTTAACGTCGACATTTGCTTTACTAGATTCTTATAATATTGAAAACGTTATTAAGCTTAGAAATGGAGATGTGGCGGAAGTAGGAATGTTGCATCAAAAAAAGGAGGAGTCAGTAGTTAGATTTTTTTCACAATGGTATGATAAAGATTATTTAAGCACAGATCAGAAGAATCAACAATATGTTATGATAGTTAATCCTAAAAATAAATAGAATGGAGAAGAGATTTATGAATAAAGCATTAAGAAAGGCTGTTATTGCCGGAAACTGGAAGATGAATAACACAAGAATTGAGGCAAAAGAATTAATATCTAATTTAATACCATTAGTTAAAGGTGCAAGTTGTGATGTAATAATTGGTGTGCCATTTACTAATTTAGAAACAGCAGTTGAAATGACTAAAGGTACAAATATTAAAGTAGCTGCTCAAAATTGCCATTGGGCAGAAAAAGGTGCATTTACAGGTGAAGTTAGCGCTAAAATGTTGAAAGAAATTGGTGCAGAATATGTTATATTAGGGCATTCAGAAAGAAGACAATATTTTGGTGAAACCAGCGTAACTGTTAATAATAGAGTTAAAGCTGCTTTAGAAAATGGACTAAAAGTTATTATGTGTGTAGGTGAAAGCCTAGAAGAAAGAGAATCTGGAATAACAGAAAACGTAGTTGCAATACAAACCAAAATAGGTTTAAATGGCATTAGCAAAGAAGATATGAGCAAAGTTATTATTGCTTATGAACCAGTATGGGCTATTGGCACAGGTAAAACTGCAACAAGTGCTCAAGCCAATGAGGTTAACCATTGCATAAGAAAAGTTATTGCTACTATTTATGATGAAGCAACTGCCAATAAAACTACAATACAGTACGGTGGTTCAATGAATGCTGGGAATGCAAGCGAATTGTTGTCAAAGGAAGATATTGATGGTGGATTAATTGGTGGTGCCTCGCTTAAAGCACAAGATTTTGCTACTATAGTTGACGTTGCAAGTAAATAATTTACAAAGTTAAGACTATAATTAGAACTTCTACCATTTTATCCATAAAGTTATTGAAAAACATTTAAAATTTAGATTGTTACATTAGATTTTGATTTAAGGAGTGATAACATTGGAGATAAGGGTGGCTTCATGCGAAGATAATTTAGCCATAAGAGATTCCTTAACCGATATTTTTGCCAAAATAAAAGCTGAAAATTCAATAAGTTTGAAAGTAGATTTTTTTGTTAATGGCGAAGAATTATTAAGTATACAAGATCCTGACTATGACATATATTTATTAGATATGAATATGGGTAAAGATCATTTGAACGGTATGGAATTAGCATATAAAATAAGAGCATTTGATGAAAAAGCTATAATTATGTTTTTAACTTCTGAAAGAAAATATATTCAAGAAGGGTATAAGGTTAGAGCGTATAGGTATTTAACTAAACCAGTTTCTTATGCAGAGTTTAAAACTCATTTTTGTTGTGCCGTAAAAGACATAGAAAGAAAAAACAAGAGGTACATAAATGTATGTGGTAAATACGCTAAATATAATAAAGTAAGTTTAGATGATGTCTATTATATTTAAACAAATTGTATAAAAACAATTATACATACTGTTGAAGGAGATATGGAGTGCATGGATTCTATTTCTACCTTAAGTGACAAATTGAAAGATAGAAATTTTTATAGATGCCATAACAGTTTTTTGGTCAATTTAGATTTTGTTGAAGAAATTGATGGAAGATATGCAAAAGTTAGAGGCAAATATCTTACTATTAGCAGAAATAAAATAAAAGATTTTGAAGATATAATTGGTCGGCGCAACACTAAACGTTTGTATCTATAATTGTTGGCGTGATGTTTATTTAATTTGTGGTTTTATCAATACACAAATGAATATTGGTTTGAATTTTTTAATCAGAGCTTTATAGCCATTTTTGAATGCTTTTAAAATGTAGTTTTCAAATATTTTATTACAATGTAAATTATCAAAACTTAATAGTGGATGAATCTATATGGTATTGACAAATCTAGATGATATTATAAAAAATTAAATGAAAATATTTATTGAAAGGAGAATTAGAAATTATATGGTAAGAATAGCATCTTGTGAAGACAACCCAGCTATAAGAGATTCACTGAAAAATTCTTTCGAACAATTAGTAAAAGAAGAGAATCTTGATTTAAGTGTAGATTTTTTTGTGAATGGTGAACAGTTATTAGGAGCACAAAAACCGGATTATGACATCTATATTTTAGACATAAATATGGGTCCTTGTAATTTAAATGGAATGGAATTAGCACGTACTATAAGAGATTTTGACGAACAAGCTTTAATAATTTTTTTAACAACAGAAAAGAAGTATATAAAAGAAGGCTATCAGGTAAGAGCTTATAGATACTTGACAAAGCCTATTGCTTATTTAGAATTAAAATTTCATATAATTTCAGCAGTTAGTGACATTGAAAGACAAAGAGATAATTATATCGATTTAACTGGTAAATATTCAAAATATAATAAAATAAAAATAGATGACATATATTACATAGAAACCAGCAGAAGAAAAACTTTAGTTCATACCCGAAAAGGAGATATAGAATGTTTAGATCCTATCTCAATTTTAACCGAAAAATTAAAAAATAAAGGTTTTTTTAGATGCAATAACAGTTATTTAATTAACTTATCTTATGTTAAAAAAGTTGATTGTAGAACAGTTGAAATAGAAGATCAGCAACTTTTGGTAACTAGAAGTAAAGTTAAACCTCTAAGAGATGCCTTGACAGCATATGATAATAATCATTAAAAAATACCTATAGATTTATAAATCTATAGGTATTTTTCTGCAAAAGAAAGACAGTCAAAGTTGAAAATCTGGTTCAAATGCAAGAAAACAGTCTATCACTTGCTTCTTCGGTATTTGGCTGTCATGCCTTCTTAGTTGGTGGAGACGAGGGGAATTGAACCCCTGTCCGAAAATTTATTCTTACAAGCTTCTCCGAGCGCAGATTATTTTAAACTTCGTTTAATTAACATAATAATCAAAAATTAATTAAACTAAACCTCAAATTACACAATTTAAATCAGAGGCTAAAATTTAAATTGGTTGACCACTACACGACGCCTAAATCTTAACTCGTGGTAAATTAAGTTAGACGGCTGTTGCTTTAAGCAGCAGCTAAATTTAAATTATTATCTGCATTTAAATTTATTAAAATTCAGAATTTTATAAAAGAGGTTTCTGAAAACTCTACTCGCTACTCATAATTCAAAATCCCCGTCGAACCCATTACGTCCCCTTATTAATATTTATTTTTTACAGCATGTTCAATTTTTCTTTTAGCATCTTTTTGAGCAATAACTTCTCTTTTGTCATAAAGTTTTTTACCTTTACAAAGACCAAGCTCAATTTTCACTCGACTGTTTTTAAAATAAATTCTTAATGGAATCAATGTATATCCGTCTTTTTTAATTGATTCTAATAGTTTACAAATTTCTTTTTTGTGCATTAATAATTTTCTTACTCGCATCGGGTCTTTGTTAAATATATTGCCTTTTTCATAAGGTGAAATATTCATTCCTAATATAAATAATTCACCATTTTTTATGTTACACCAGCTTTCTTTAATGCTTACAGCAGATTGTCTGATGCTTTTTACTTCTGTTCCATAAAGCTCTATGCCGGCTTCAAAAGTTTCTTCAATAAAATAATCATGAAAAGCTTTTTTATTTTGAGCTACATTCAAAAATTTTGAATTTTTCATTAAAACAGTAACCTCCAAAATAAAAAATATAAACTAATAAAACAATACTGTATATTAATATTATATATCAATAAATTTATTAAAGCAATATATAGAGAATAAAAATTTTTATTTTTTAATTTTGAAGTATAAATATATTATATGTTGTTACTTCAAAAAAATCCTCTTATTTTTATAAATAAGAGGATTTTTTATTTTTTAATAACTAAATTTCACATCTGCCTTCTAAAGCTCTATTTAAAGTTAAATCGTCAGCATATTCTAAATTCCCACCAACTGGTATTCCATAAGCAAGCCTAGTAACTTTAATATTAAGTGGCTTAATTAATTTAGCTAAATACATAGCAGTTGCTTCACCTTCAATTGTAGGGTTTGTAGCCATAATTACTTCTTGTACAGAGTCATCAGTTAACCGAGAAAGCAACTCTTTAATAGTTAAATCATCAGGTGCAATGCCATCCATTGGTGAAATTAACCCGTGTAAAACATGGTACACCCCATTATATTCGCCTATTCTTTCAAATGCTAAGAGATCTTTCGGGTCTTGAACAACACAAATTGTTGATTTGTTTCTATTTTCATTTGTGCAAATTGAACATTCTTCAGTCTCAGAAATATTTTGGCAGATTTTACATTTTATAATTTGTTTTTTAGCATTAAGAATTGATTCAGAAAACATTCTAGCATCATCTAATGGTAAGTTTAAAATGTAAAATGCCATGCGTTGGGCTGATTTCCTCCCTACACCGGGTATTTTCGCAAACTGGTCGATTAAATTATCAAGGGGAATAATATTATAGCTCATTTATATAACACCTTGTATTATATCGATATTATTATATTAGCCCGGGAATAGATAGTCCACCGGTTACTGCACCAATTCTTTTGTTAGATTCAGCTTCAGATGTTTCTATAGCTTGATTAAACGCTGCTACAATTAAATCTTGTAGCATTTCAATTTCCTCAGGGCACACTACTTCAGGCGCAAGGTTAACTGATTTAACAATTTTGCTACCTGTAATTGTAACAGTAACAGCGCCACCACCTGCAGTTCCTGTAAATTCTTCATTGCTTAATTCTTGTTGAATTTGAGACATTTGAGCTTGCATTTTTTGTGCTTGTTTTAGCATACTACTCATAGAGTTATTTCCGAAATTTGGTAGTTTAGCTTTCATTGTTTCATCTCCTATTAAATTTAGATTATTATTAATTTGTTTATAAACTAATACTTATATGATATACTAAAATCATATTTTTGTCAAATAAATTAATTAGCCAGAAAATATTTTTTACTGATATTTTAGATGAAAAAATTTCAAGATTTTTTATATCAAAATATTAATTTAGAAATTTATATCCTCTATAAATGAAAAAATTTTATTGTAATACATCTCAGGGTCTTGAAATTTAGATTCTATATGCCCTGCATGTTTTATTATGAGTTTTTCTTTTTTGCAATTTGCAGCTTTAAATAACTCTTCGCACATATATTCTGGTACAAAATCGTCAGCATCACCGTGAATAAATAAGATTGGAATATTTGATTTTTTTACTTGTTCTAATGCAGAAGCCTCTTTTATATCATATTTTGCTCGAACGTTAGCAACAAATTCAAACATATTCAATAATGGGAATGCTGGTAAATTAAATCTTACTTTTGCTTCAGATGCAAAAATATCCCAAGCAGAAGTGTACCCACTATCTTCTATTATTGCTTTTACGTTTTTTGGTAAATCATCTCCAGATGCCATTAAAACTGTTGCCGCGCCCATAGAAGAACCATGTAATATGATTTTAGCATTATTATTTTGTTGAATAACTAAACTTAGCCAGCATTTTAAATCTTCTTTGTCTAGCCAACCCATCCCAATGTATTTTCCATCACTTTCATTAGATGCTCGCATGCTTGGAATTAATACATTATATCCGTTTTCTGAAAAATGCCGGCCTATAGATATAACAGAATCGGGGTTAGAACGGTAACCATGTAATATTATTGCCCATTTATTCTCTTTTTCATCTGTAATATATTCTGTTCCTCTTAAAATAATACCGTCTGGTGCAGTTACCATTAATTTTTTATTATTTATATTGTTAACCCATTCATTTACTAGTTGATTTTCTTTATTTTTATTTTCTTCAATAATAATTTTATCTGAGTTTTCAATATTCACAACTGAAAGTAATTCAGAGCCTTTAACTTTTCTATCTCCACCATTTCCAGTTCTTAATAATGCATAATTTACAAAATAATTTCCAATTAATAAAGCTATAGCCATGCAAATTATTATTAATATTGATCCTACAATTAGTAGTTTATGTGATATTTTTATTTTTTGTAATTTTTTATTTTGTTCGACCATTTGAATTCTCCTTCGTGTATTTATTGTTTGTACGTTATAAAAAATGGTACCTATAACAAGTGACGTATATAATAAATTAATTTAAGGTATTAATTTTTGAAATGACTAGTCGACAATTCTCGACATTATTTTATTTTAACTTATTTTTTAAAAAATTGCAAATATATAATTTACATAAATAATTTAATAAGTGTGTCTGAACATCAATAATTTTTAATTAACATCAATTTTTCTCTACACATTTTTTAAAAAATATGCTATACTATATATAATAATTGATGATGGCGGTAATTAACTATATGGATTTCAAAAGAATATTTAACTGTTTGTTGAATCTGGTTTACCCACTAAAATGCATATTTTGTAGCTGTACTCTTGAAGAAAATAATAAATATAACAATTACACATGCAAAGCTTGTTATTCAGTTTTGCCATTTATAGATAAAGATTTGGCATTTTTAAGCGTAAGAAATTTAAAAGATGGCATAGAAAGAAAATTTGATTTTGCTGACTGTATTTCTGCGTTTTATTATTCTATACCAATGTCAACAGCTATCTGCAATTTTAAATTTTACAAGAATAAATCAAATTACATATTGTTGTCAAGTTATGTATCTGAGATAATAAAAAGCTGCTATAACAACATACACTTTGATTATATAACATATATTCCTATGTATAAAAAAGCAGAATATAAACGAGAGTACAATCATTCTAAATTGTTGGCAGAAGAAGTTGCTAAAATTTTAAAAATACCATGTAAAACACTTTTGGTAAAAACTGTAAATAATAAGGCACAACATAATTTAACATATAAGTTAAGAGAAATTAATGTTAAAGGCATATATACCCTTGCTAATCAAAATGTTAATAATAAAAACATATTGACAATAGATGATATTATAACAACTGGGTATACATTAAATGAAGCATCCAAAGTTTTAAAATCAGGAGGAGCTTCTAATGTTTATTGTGCAACTGTTGCCGCAACAATTTTAAAAAAATAAAAAAACTTTAAAATGTAAAAGTGGCTGTTAAAATTTATTATGTGACTGTTGCCACAACAATTTTAAAAAATAAAATAAAGAAAAAAGGATTTTAAAGTATGAATAGATTAAAAATGGTTTGCCCTTGCATCTTTGGGCTAGAAAGCATAGTTGCCAAAGAACTTAAATATATTGATGCTAAAAATATAACTGCGACAGATGGCAAAGTTTTTTTTGAAGGTTCTTTTGAGACGTTAATAGATGCCAATATAAATCTTAGAACCGCAGAAAGAGTACTTATAGTACTAAATGAATTTGAGGCCAAAACATTTGAAGATTTATATCAAAGCACTTTGGCAATTAACTGGGAAGATTTTATTAACAAAAAAGATAAATTCCCGGTTAAAGGATGTTCTTTAAATTCTGTTTTAAAAAGTGAATCAGCTTGTCAATCTATTATAAAAAAAGCTGTAGTGGAACGTCTAAAACAAAAATATAAAATCAATTGGTTTGAAGAATCAGACGCTCTATATCAAATACAGTTTTCTATTCAAAAAAATAATGTTTTAATAATGTTAGACACTTCTGGTGAAGGCTTACACAAACGTGGGTATAGAAAAAATTCAGTTATTGCACCAATTAAAGAAACATTAGCCGCAGGCATGGTAAATCTGGCCAGAGTTTCATCTAAAAGTCATGTTTATGACCCTTGTTGCGGTTCAGGAACTTTATTAATTGAGTCAGCATTGTATGCGCTGAGAATTGCACCTGGGCTTTATAGGAAGTTTAGTTCAGAAAATTGGAGCATAATACCGAAGGCAGAGTGGAATAAAGGGCGTCAAAGGGCCATAGCAAAAATCAATAAAGATGTAGAGTTTGAAGCATATGGCTATGACATAGACCCAAAAGCCATAGAAGTTGCAAAATATAATGCTACTAAGGCGGGAGTAGCTTCAAAGATAAAATTTAGCTGTCAAGATATTAAAAATTTTAATTTGATTGATGAAAATGCAATTATTTTATCAAACCCACCGTATGGAGAAAGATTACTTGAAGTTAAAGAAGCTAGAAAAATATATAAAATTATGGGGCAGAAATTTTTAGGTAGCAAAATTAAAAATAACTGTTATATAATTTCACCTGATGAAGAATTTGAAAAAATTTATGGCGCCAAGGCAGACAAAAGAAGAAAATTATATAACGGTATGATTAAATGTCAACTTTACATGTACTTTAAATAATTAATGAGGAAAATGTTATGATATTTGAGACGAGACGCTTAATTCTTAGACCATGGGAAGAATCAGATGCAGAAGATCTCTATAAGTATGCCAGCAATCCTGATGTTGGGCCAACAGCAGGATGGCCAGTTCATACAAGTGTAGAAGATAGTCGAGCAATAATCAAGAATGTGCTTTCGGCACCAGAAACATATGCTGTTGTTCTAAAAGAGACTGGACATCCAGTTGGAAGTATTGGATTGATGATTGGTAAAGCAAGTAATATTGGTATTTCAGATACAGAAGGTGAAATTGGATATTGGATTGGTGTACCGTATTGGGGGCAAGGTCTTATTCCAGAGGCGGTTCGTGAAATAATACGATATAGCTTTGATGAACTGGGTCTTGAAAAAATGTGGAGTGGATATTTCGTCGGAAATGAAAAGTCAAAACGAGTTCAAGAAAAGTGTGGTTTTCAGTACCACCATACAGCAGAAAATGTTCCGTGTGCTTTGAATGGAGTTTTTAAAACTGAACATGTGACTTGTTTGTCAAAAAAAGCGTGGAAACATATAAAAAACTTTTATGATAAATTATGAATATCATTACAGATAGTAATAAAATTGCGTAATTTGACATGTACTTTAAATAAACTAAATTAAATAGATTAAATAAAGGATTTTATTAAAATCATGAATAAAATTAAAATGCACCCAGTGTTAATTATGTATGGAATAAAGCATTTCATATTTTTATTAATTATTCAGCTTGTAATAGTGTTAGTGTATTAATTAGTTAATATGAGT